>JAKSQI010000099.1 GCA_024404215.1 Oscillospiraceae bacterium | reverse complement strand
TCCCCGTCTGGCTGCCCGTCTGCACACCGGTCTGACTGCTGACTGCACTCACCTGGATATCGATATGAACACTTATATTGACTTCCTGCGCACCGGTTCTACTCTGGATGTTGATGCTCAGAAGTGGGCTATGGAAGATATCAACCTGAAGATGACCCGTCCTGCTTTCGGCGGTCACCTGCTGGCTACCATCATCTGCCCCCGCTTCCGTCCCTGCATGAGCACCGTTCGTCCCGGCGTTATGAAGAAGGCTCCCTTCGACGAAGCTAAGGCTGCTGCCTGCAAGACCACCCTGTTCAATGTTCAGCTGGACGATGCTCAGCTGAAGAGCAAGGTTCTGGAGGTTGTTAAGGAAGCTAAGAACCTGGTTGACCTGCTGGGTGCTGAAGTTATCGTTTCCGTTGGCCAGGGTATTGCCAACGATCCTCAGAAGGGTATTGCCATGGCTCAGGAGCTGGCTGATGTTCTGGGCGGCGTTCTGGGTGCTTCCCGTGCCGTTGTTGACGCCGGCTGGATTTCCGCTGACCACCAGGTTGGCCAGACCGGTAAGACTGTCCGTCCCAAGATTTACATCGCTCTGGGTATTTCCGGCGCTATCCAGCACAAGGCCGGTATGCAGGACTCCGAGCTGATCATTGCCGTTAACAAGAACGCAATGGCTCCCATCTTCGAAGTAGCCGAGTACGGTATCACCGGCGATCTGTGGCAGGTTCTGCCCCTCATGATCGACGCTGCCAAGGCTGCCAAGGGTGTGTAATTCACTCCTGCTCTCATGAGTTTTACAATCCCCGACTTCGGTCGGGGATTGTTTTTGTTTTCTTTCTTATCTTTTTATGCTATGATGTGAAAAACACGCTTAGGAGGAAAGACTATGGATATTCAAAAAGTACTTAAAAACATGGAGGCAAGAGGTCTGAAAGCCCTCTACTTTGACACCAAGGAAGAAGCCGCTGACTATGTCTGTGCACAGCTCCACGGCAAAACCATCGGTATTGGCGGCAGCGGCACCATTGACAGCATGGGCCTGTATGAGCGCCTTCAGGCGGATAATACCGTGTCCTGGCACTGGAAGCAGGGCGCAGAGGCCCGTGATCTTGCTACCAAGGCCCAGGTATACCTTACCAGCGCCAATGGCATTGCCGAAAGCGGAGAACTTGTTAACATTGATGGTAACGGAAATCGTGTTGCCCAGACGCTCTACGGTCACGAGCAGGTCTATTTCATTTCCGGTATCAACAAAATTACGCCTGACCTGGCTTCTGCCATTGACCGCGCCCGTAATATTGCCTCTCCCCTCAATGCCCGCCGTTTCAACCTCCAGACGCCCTGTGCCCAGGCTGAACCCATGAAGGGCCATGACTGCAAGAGCCCCCAACGCATTTGCAACGGCATGGTTATCACCATGGGTAAAATGAGCGGCATCGGGGAAATGACCGTTATCCTTATCGGTCAGGAACTGGGTTACTGATATTTGACTTCATTACAGCACAATTCCCCCTTCCATGGGCTTTGCGATGAGCCCTTGGAAGGGGGAATTGTCTGCGTTTGGCACTCACCCGGTAACCAGTGAAATGCAGGGTACCGGGTTTTGCTTTTCTCTGTCCAATCATTGAAAATCAATATAGATAAACACAAAAGGGTGCAGTCCGTAGGGATGCACCCTTTTTATCAAACCGCTTGTACTTAAGCCTTCATGCTTTCAGCCAGAGTTCCCCAGGTTTCGCTGAAGATACCGGGATCCATGGTCTTAAGATCAGCAGCTACAGCAGGCTCAAAGTCCATATGGGCCAGGATATCCTTCTGCAGGTCAATGCCGGGAGCGATTTCGGTGATGGTCATCTTGCCATCAATCAGTCTCATAACGCAGCGCTCGGTAATGTAAACAACATCCTGACCGGGCTTAATGTACTTACCGGCAAAGGTGATCTGGTTAACCTTCTTGACGAACTTTACGGTCTTGCCTTCCTCAACAATGGTCAGCTTACCATCACCTACGGCCATCTTGGCCTTGCCCATGAAGGTGCCGCAGAATACAACCTTGGGGGTAGCATTGGTAATATCAATGAAGCCGCCGGGGCCGACCATCTGGGGGCCAAGACGAGAAACGTTGATGTTGCCTTCTTCATCGCACTCACCCAGGCCCAGGCAGGTCATGTCCAGACCACCGCCATCGATGATATCAAAGGTGGAGGAGTGCTCAATAACTGCCTCGGGGTTGTAGCTGGAACCGAAGTTAGGCAGGGCACAGGGTACGCCGCCAATCATGCCGCTTTCGCAGCACATGGTAACCTGGTCAATGCAGCCCTCTTCAGCCAGAATGGTACCAACATCAGCAGAAATGCCGACACCCAGATTCAGAACATAGCCGGAACCAACTTCAGCAGCGCAGCGGCGGGCAATAACCTTGCGCTCACTGAGCTTCATGGGAGGAATGGACTTCATGGGACGACGAATCTGGCCGGAGAAGGCAGGCTCCCAATAGCGTCCCTCGGTCTGCCAGCAGGCCATGGGATCGGTAGCCTCTACAACATAGTCAACCAAAATGCCGGGGATGCGAACATCCTTGGGAGGCAGGGTATCGTTCTTGGTGATGTACTCAACCTGAACAATAACAATACCGCCGCTGTTGTGGGCAGCGGAAGCAACCCCCAGGCCTTCGTTAATCAGGCCTTCGTGAGCGAAGGAGATGTTGCCGTTCTCGTCAGCAATGGTACCGCGCAGCAGGGCAACATTCAGAGGGAGGCTCGTGTAGGAGAGGTACTCCTCACCGCCGATTGCAATCAGGTCTGCAACGTTGTCGTTGGTGCACTCATTCATGCGGCCACCTTCTACACGGGGGTCAACAAAGGTGCCCAGACCAACCTTGGAGAAAAGGCCGGGACGACCGGCAGCGATTTCACGCCACAGGCTGACAGCAATACCCTGAGGCAGACACCAGGCCTGCATCTGGTTGGCAACAGCCTGCTTGTTCAGTGCGTGAGAAGACAGCATGTGGGCGCTGGTCCACTTGGTTACCAGACCGGGTCCGGCTTCACCCAGACGGGACAGACCACGCACGCCTTCGGGCTCAGGCATGTCCTCAGGTCTGGTCTGCTTATCCCAGGTCAGGAACTTATTGCCGTAGCCATGGTCGCCCATGGCGCTGCCCTGGTGCAGGTCCAGATTGCAGGGATGACCGGTTTCCTTATAGCGGTCACGGATGGCACAGACAACTTCCTCAGGGAAGCCGGCCAGGCCCATACCTGCTACGCCGATGGAATCGCCGTCTTTAATCAGTTCGGCGGCTTCTTGTGCAGTAATAAACTTTGCCATAGTATACCTCCAACATAATATGAATATGTATTCTTGCTTTTTGCTCATAGGTAGACACTTAATTATAGCATGTTCCCCCAGTGCTTGCAAGGAGAAAGCAGGCCCCGGTTTTACCCTTTTATTGAAAACAGCTGTATTCTCTGCCGTGAATTACGGGCTCTTCTCTTTTCGCAGGAAATCCCGGAATGAATAAATGCATATTCTGTACGAATTTGTTAAAACCCTGCTTGTTCTTGCAGAATTCATCTATAAATTGCTGAAATTGGCTTTTTTTCGCAGGATTTCATTGACATAACTTGCAAAAAAGTGTATAAATACTCATGTTATATCTATTCTGGATAAGGAGAATTGAAAATGAAAAAGATTGCTTCTCTGCTTTTGGCAGTATGCCTTCTGCTGGCTTTGACGGCCTGCGGTAGCGCCAAGACAGAAACCGCTGCCCCCGCCGCCGATGCTTCTGCTGATGCTTCGGTCACCCTGACCGCCGGCAAGCTGGCCGTTGGTGTTGAGATTGGCTACCCTCCCATGGAGTATTTCGATGAGGATGGCTCCACTGCCATTGGCTTTGATGTGGAAATGTTCACGGAAATCGCCTCCCGCATGGGTTTGGAGCTTGAAATCGTTGACACCGCCTGGGATGGCATTTTCGCCGGTTTGGAGTCCGATAAGTATGACATGATCATGTCCTCCTGCTCGATTACCCCGGCCCGCCAGAACAGCTACCTGATGGGTGAGCCCTATGTACAGAATGCCATTGAGCTGCTGGTTCCCGTGGATTCCGACATCACCGGCATTGAGGATGTAACCGGCCGCAGTGTTGCCGTACAGGGTGAAACCTCTTCCCATGACTACCTGCGCGATAACGACACCGGCTGCGAAATCCGCGACTACGACAAGGTCATCAACTGCTTCGACGAGCTAAAGCTGGGCCGTGTTGACGCCGTTCTCACCGACAGCGTAGTTGCCGCCTACTATCTGGGCAGCGACATTGACAACTACAAGGTAGTTTGGGTTAACGAAGAAGCTGAGCCCATCGGCGTTACCTACAAGAAGGGTAACGAAGCCCTCTATAATGCCATTGAGGAAGTGCTGGATGCCATGTCCGCCGATGGCACCACCGCCAAGATTGCCACCAAGTACTTTGGTGACGCTTCCGGTGTAGACGGCCTCCGCTGAATTTGGTATACTGATACCGCATTCCATACGGACGCAGAGTGGAATCCGCTCTGTGTCCGTTTCGCGTACCTGCAATACTACTCATGAGAGAGGAGCAAGCCCCCATGGAAGTTCTACAAAAAATGATCAGTTGGCTGCCCCAGCTGCTCAACGGCGCAAAGATTACCATTCTGCTGACTCTGACCGCCACCTGTGCCGGTCTCATTCTCAGTATTTTCCTCGCTTTAGGCAAGATGAGCCGCAACAAAATCATCAGCAAGGTCTGCTCGGCCTACATTTTCTTCTTCCGCGGCACCCCCCTGCTGATGCAGCTTTATTTTCTCTACTTTGCCGTTCCCCTCTTCCTTCCGGCCCTAACCATCAACAATCGTTTTCTGGCCGCCTTTATTGCCTACTCTCTGAACAGTGCAGCCTACTGCGCCGAGCTGGTGCGTGCTGCCATTCAGTCCATTGACAAGGGCCAGTTTGAGGCCGCCACGGCTTTGGGCATGACCTATGGTCAGGCCATGCGGCTGCTGATTATCCCTCAGTCCATCCGTCGGCTGGTTCCTCCCATCGGCAACGAATTTATCATGATGCTGAAGGATGCTTCTCTGGTATCCATTATCTCTCTGGGGGACCTGACAAAGGTTACCCGCTCCATCAACTCCTCCGCTGCTACAGCTTTGGTTTACATTCCCTCCATGATTATCTACCTCATAATCACAGCCTTCTTCACCTTCGTCTTCAACCGTATTGAAGAGAAGATGGCTAAGAAAGAGTAAGGGGGTTAAGGCTATGTCTATGATTCGTACCGAGAACCTGTGCAAAAGCTTTGGTGACCTGCAGGTTTTGAAAAACATCAATATGGAGGTCGAGCCCGGCGAGGTTGTGGTTATCATCGGTCCCTCCGGTGCCGGTAAATCCACCCTGCTCCGCTCCCTGAACACCCTGGAACAGATTACCAGCGGCAAGATTTTCATTGAAGACCAGCTCTTTATCCATCGGGAAGAAAACAAAACGCTGGATAAGATGGACAGTGAAAAATTCAAGGCTCTGCTTTTGGAAATGGGCATGGTTTTCCAGCGTTTTAACCTCTTTCCCAATAAAACCGTGTTGGGTAATGTAACACTGGCTCCCATGACCGTTCGCAAAAAGAGCAAGGAAGAGGCTGAGGCTACCGCCAAGAATTTGATTGCCCGTGTTGGTCTGTCCGACAAACTGGATGTTTACCCCAGCCGTCTATCCGGCGGTCAGCAGCAGCGCGTAGCCATTGCCCGTGCCCTGGCTATGGAACCCAAAATCATGCTTTTTGACGAACCCACCTCAGCTTTGGATCCAGAGCTGGTCGGCGAGGTTTTGAACGTTATGAAGGATTTGGCAGAGCAGGGCATGACCATGCTCTGTGTTACCCACGAAATGGGCTTTGCCCGTGAGGTTGCCGACAAGGTCATCTTCATGGCAGACGGCCAAATTCTTGAGGTTGGTACCCCGGAACAGATTTTCAGCAATCCCAAAACCGACAAGGCCAAGCAGTTTTTGGCCAGTATCCTGTAACCCATGCATCCCCCGAAGCAGAAGCTCCGGGGGATGTGTTTTTTCTTGCCAACAGAAAGCCCCTCCGACCGGA
>JAKSQI010000098.1 GCA_024404215.1 Oscillospiraceae bacterium | reverse complement strand
GTTTAACCATTGATGCTACTAACTTTACCGGCTGCACCAATGCCAGGGTTTACATGCCCTGCGACGCTTATTATACGTCTTCTCTGACCGGTAAGGCCACACTAATCAAGGACCACGGGCGCATCACCGGCACCGCTGCCTATCGGGCGCCTACCTGCACCCAAAAGGGCGTGAACGGCTACAGCTACTGTGCTGACTGCAAAACCTATTTCTCAGGCACACAGGTGTATGGCAAGGACTATCAGTCTGTTACAATTCCGGCCCTGGGCCATGCCCTGCAGTTCATCGACAGGGCAGAGCCTACGGAAACCGAAAACGGTCACATCGCCTACTATTCCTGCAGCCGCTGCGACGAATGCTTTCTGGATGCTGACGGAGCCACGGCTATAACCGAAGATGATTATCTGCTGCCGGCTACGGGGCATCTTCCTTCGGAAGGGGTAGTGGTTGAGGCTCCCACCTGCAGGTCGGAGGGCAGGATGAAATATACCTGTCCGGGCTGCGGCGAAGAATACTATGAGGTCATTCCCGTTTTGGGTCAGTCTCCGGAGGCAGACCCGGCAGTAGAAGCAACCTGCACGGAGACGGGGTTGACAGCGGGCAGCCACTGCAGCCTGTGCGGGGCAGTGCTGGAAGAACAGCAGGAGGTCCCTGCTTTGGGGCATACACAGGAGGACGTACCCGGGAAGGAAGCCAGCTGCACCGAAAGCGGCCTGACAGCCGGCAGCAGGTGCTCTGCGTGCGGTGAAGTCTTGGAGGAGCAGGAGAATATTCCTGCCCCGGGCCACCATTACGAAAATGCCTTCTGCAGGGTCTGCGGGGCTGTGCTGAAGGGGGATGTGACCTTGGACGGAGTGATAACCGTGAAAGACGTGTCCTTGCTGTACAGCATGTATGTGGGCCGCACGGAGGCCATAGAAGAGCTGATTACCATTGCAGACATGAATGGTGACGAACGAATCAGTTTGTTGGATGTAAGTTTGCTCTATGTACTCTCACGGTAAGAATCCATACCAGGAAATGAAATCCAAAAAGAAGCAGGTGGTCCAGTGAATAAGCTATTTGGTCACATCAAAATGAACTGGCTGCGGGTTATCGTATTTGCGGTGGCTGCGGGCATTTACACCGGCGCAGTGATGCTGATTAAGCCCTTGCGGGGGACGTCCTTTCAGGATATCGGCATAGCCTACGAATGGTGGGTGATATTTGCGGTTGTTCTGGTGGTAAACTGCCACAAGGGCTGGGAGGCCATGCTGAAGTGCTTTGTTTTCTTCCTTATCAGCCAGCCGCTGGTGTATCTGGTGCAGATTGCTGCCGGGGCTCTGGAAATTGACAAAGCCCAGATGTATTATTTCAACCGCTGGCTGCCGGCTACCTTTCTGACCTTGCCCGGTGGATTGATTGCCTACTTCTGCAAAAAGCAGAATGCTTTCGGCGGCATCATCCTGGGTCTGGGCAATACCATTCAGGCCTGCCTGGGCGTGGCATATTCCGGCGTGGCGCTGAATCGCTTCCCTTCTCCTTTGCTGAGTGCTTTGGTCAGCTTTGTTTCTATCTTCGTCATGACCTTCTGCATCCAAAAGAAGAAAACCGGCCGCACTTTGGCCCTGCTGCTGCCGGTGGTGCTGACCCTGATTTTTCTTGCATATCTGAAGGCCACCGGCCGGGTGCTGTACTAAGAGAGCTGGCAGGAATGACAGAGTCATTCCTTTGCCAAGGGGATTGCAGCCGATTTCCGTGCACTCGCTTTGCTTGCACACTTATCGGCTGAGAAGTATGATTTGTGACGCGCATGTCGTCGCAAATCCTGGTTCATGCTTTATTCGCCTTTGCGAAGGCGAATTCTGCGAAGCCAGAAAGGGCGAGCAAGAGGAAGGCTTTTCATTCGTGATGGATGGGAGATGAATCTATGAAACACAAATGCTTTACCATATGTTTGGCTTTGCTGGCTGTCTTTCTGCTGATGGGTTCTGCCTTGGCGGAGGAGAGCGGACTGCCGGCCGGCGGCACCTGCGGGGAAGGAGTGACCTGGCAGCTGAACGCCGACGGGCTTTTGACGATTCAAGGCAGCGGGGACATGGGCTATGAGGGGGAGGCCCCTTGGCTGGCCTACGCCGACCGCATTCAGGGGCTGCAGATTGAGGATGGCATAACCTCACTGGGGGACCTTGCCTTTTACGGCTGTCAGGGCCTTACCTCGGTTACCTTGCCCGGCAGTCTGGAAAGTACCGGCTATTATGCCTTTGGTAATTGCAAGGAGCTGAAGCAGGTGGTGCTGGAGCCCGGGATTGAAGAGATATCCTCTTACTGCTTTTCTTCCTGCACGGGGCTGGAGAGCATTACCATTCCTGCCAGTGTGAACCGTGTATGGCACTATGCCTTTGCTTCCTGCGCCATGAAGGCGGTGTATCTGGAGGATCTTGCTGCCTGGTGTGATGTGAATATCCATCAGATTCATGACAGCCCTTTGGCACACACCGAGGCCCTGTACGTGGGGGGGAAGGCGGTGACCTCCCTGACCATACCGGAAGGGGTCACAAGCATCTTTGACACCGGCTTTGTGGGCAGCCGCTTTATCCGCGAGCTTACTCTGCCTTCCACCATGCCCAGGGTTGGCTATCGCAGCTTTCAGGAATGCAGCGGGCTGGAAAGGCTGGTGCTAAAGCCCGGCATCCGGGAAATTGAGAATCTGGCCTTTTTTGACTGCGGCAAGCTTAAGACGGTATCCTTCCCGGAGGGCTTGACCCGCATCGGGTCCAGCAGCTTTGCCTCCTGCCGCAGCCTGACCTCTGCGCTTTTGCCGGAAAGCGTAACGCGAATTGAAGAGGAAGCCTTTGAATACGACCGGGCCTTATCCCAGGTTTATATTCCTGCCGGGGTGAGCTATTTGGGCCAGAATGCCTTTTACGGCTGCTCGGGCCTGACGGATGTATATTACGGTGGCAGCCGGGAGCAATGGGATGCCCTGGCAGCCGATGCCGGTGTTCGTGCCGAAGCAGTCATTCACTGCGGGGCCCGGGCACCCGTGGAAGAGGAGCCTCTCACGGGGGACCTGAACGGGGACGGAGCCCTGAATCTGGTGGATGTGGCCCTCTTGTTCCGCAGCCTGACCGGTGAGGGTACGTCCCTCAGTCAGGGGGATGTGAACGGAGACGGGAAATGTGACCTGAAGGATGTGGCCCTGCTATACCATAGGTATGTGGGGCTGACGGAAATACCCTAACAGCCGGGGGTGGCTGATTACATCTATAAACAACTGCGGCAGCTGCTGTTTCTGCCGCAGTTGTTTTTTCGTCCGGGGCCGGGGATGGAGGAAAAATGGATGGGGCGAAGGCACCCAAGGGCAGGGGAAAGGGTTATTCACGGACGGAAATGGAATGGAGAATCGGCATTGTGCATAAAAGCAACTGCCGGTTTTCGTGCTTATTGCAGAAAATGCGGCCGGCACTTGCATTTAGGGGCCTTTGCCGTCATAATAAAGCAGATGAAATCTGCGTATTTGCCATTAACCGGCCTAAGATTCATGGATTTAGTCAAAGATTAAAGATAAAGAAGATTAAAGATGAAAGGAAGTAATTCACCATGATGACTGCAAGAGAAAACATGGATGCCGTTATCCGCGGCGGCAACCCTGACCGTTTCTGCAACAACTACGAAGCCATTCAGTTCCTGTTCCATCCCTTTATGATGCACAGCCCCTCTCCCAAGAAGGGCGAGATGGACGTTGTTGACGCCTGGGGCGTTACCAACAGCTTCCCCGAGAATGTACCCGGTGCTTTCCCTGTACATACTCCTGACAAGATTGTTATTAAGGACTTTGAGCACTGGCAGGATTACCTGAAGGCTCCTTCCCTGAAGTTCCCCGAAGAAGAGTGGGCTATGTTCAAGGCTCAGCGCGACGCCGTTGATGCCAAGGAATCCTATGCTGCTCCCTTCGTTGCCCCCGGTCTGTTCGAAAGAATGCACCACTGCGGCGGTATGGAAAACGTAATGATGGCTTTCTATGAGTGCGAGGATGAGATGCACGACCTGGTTAAGTTCCTGGTTGACTGGGAGCTGGAGCTGGCCGAGTACATCTGCAAGTACATTCAGCCTGACGCCCTCTTCCATCACGACGACTGGGGCTCCATGAAGTCCACCTTCATGTCTCCCGCCATGTTTGAAGACTTCTTCGGCGATGCTTACAAGACCATCTACGGCTATTACAAGGAGCATGGCTGCAAGTATGTATTCCATCACTCCGACAGCTATGGCGCCACTCTGGTGCCCACCATGATTGACATGGGCATCGATGTATGGCAGGGCTGCATGGCCTCCAACAACATCCCCGAGATGGTTAAGAAGTACGGCGACAAGATCACCTTCATGGGCGGCTTCGACGGCGCCATGATTGACCGTGCTGACGCTACCGAGGAATCCGTACGTGAGTGCGTATGGCAGGTTCTGGATGAGGTTGGCACCGCCAAGGGCTTCATCCCCTGCATCGCTCAGGGCGGCCCCGGCTCCGTATTCCCCAACGTTTACAAGTGGCTGTGCGATGCCATTGACGATTACAGCGTTGAGAAGATGGGTGCCAAGAAGGAAGAAATCACCCGTATGCCCTGGCAGATTCTGTTCTAATTCATCTGGCAGAAAGGACTTTGTCCTTTCTTTGCCAGAGGGACGCAGCCGATTGACGCGCACTCGCTGTCCTCGCACACTTATCGGCTGAGAAGAATGATTTGTGGCGCGCATGTCGTCACAAATCATGAATTAGAATTTGTTCGCTTGTGCGCAAGCGAATTCTGCGAAGCTATAACAAAGGCCGCTCCGAAAGGGGCGGCCTTTTTGCAGTGGACCAACTGCAGTGCCCCCTCCGTCTTGCGTGGCAAGCCACCTCCCCCATAGTCATGGGGGAGGAAAGGAGAGCGGCGGTGTTCATAAGTGGTAGCCGGACCCTTATCGTGCAGTTGGTCAATAAGTCGAGGCCGCTCCAAAAGGGGCGGCCTTTAAGTGCGTGGGGGGATTTACGTTGATGAAGACTGCTCTTTTAAAGCCAATCCAATCAGCTTATCTGCCTGATCTGCCATGAACAGCGGGATATTCAGCACATCATCATCCAGCTTTAGGTTATCCAGCGAGAAGCGAACACGGAGTTTAACCTGATTCGGGAACAATTCCTTGAACTTTTTCAGGCTCTTGCCGGTAGTATTTGCCTCAGATTTAACCTCCACAGGGAAAATATCGTTTTCTCTCTGAATCAGGAAATCCACCTCATAGGGAGGGTTGGTCTGCGTCCAGTACCGGGGCACCACTTCAAATTGCGTGACCAAGGTTTGCAGCACGTAGTTTTCCGACAAAGCGCCTTTGAACTCCGTAAACAAACGATTGCCTTCACCAAAGGCCGTTGGCGCAAGCTGGGCCAGGCGGCGAAGCAAGCCAACATCCACCAGATAAATTTTGAATGCAGACAGGTCATCATACGCTGCAACTAGGAGGCCGGGGGCGGTGCTGCGGTAGATTTTATGCACTAGGCGGGCATCAACAAGCCACTGCAAGGCATCCTCATATTCCCGGGCGCGAGCGCCCTCTTTTACGACCTTATAAATAAATTTCTTGTTCTCTCTTGCCAACTGAGATGGCAGAGACTTCCAAATCATGGATATCTTCGGGAACTCACTGAGGTTGGGATGCTTGGCAAAATCACGCTCATAGGCGCCGATTATACCGGAAAGCGCCTCAATTATATTCTGAAGAACCAAAAATGCAAGTCAAACCACACCATTATATGGAATTTGTGGTGTTTGAATCACACTTTTATGTACGGGGATAATTAATTATCGGCCGTCGAGGTAAGGATAAGGTGTAGCTGCCTGCGAGCGGGGAGCGATAACGATGGGATACCGCCCCTGGTTCAGCTGCGGTTGCAGGCACGCCTCTCGTCCTTCACTGCGCTCAGGCATGCGAGCCGGCGAAGTGGAGGGGCACCTGAAGCTGATTAACGCACAAAAAGGCCGCTCCGGAAGGGGCGGCCTTTTTGTGCGCGGTTATTGGGGGAGTAGTAGTATACAAGGTTTAGGAAAGGAAATCACAAGCCGAAATTTAGCAACAGCCGCGCATAAGG
>JAKSQI010000097.1 GCA_024404215.1 Oscillospiraceae bacterium | reverse complement strand
TTTTGTTCTCTCGCTGCCCGATTCAGTTTTTACCGCCGCTCACGCGACAGCTTGGTTATAATAGCACCGGTCCCATAATTTGTCAACACTTTTCTTCAAACTTTTTTCACGTTTTCCACATCTTTTTTTAACCCCTAAATCTTGTGGTTCTATCCCGGGGTTTGAATCACTAGATATAGGATTTACTTCCCTTCCCTCTCTTTTCTGCTATAGGTTTGCTTAGGAATCTTCAACGTTTTCTCTTCCTGAGGACTTTTTCTTTTCCCATTCTTTTTTAGTCTTGGTTGGCTTCTGCTTCCTGGCTTGCACCTTCTACTTTATAAATTAATAAGAATTCTATTTTATCATTGACTTTCCCTGTTTTAATGATAAACTATATTGCTGTAACTGATATTACATAATATGGTATTTGCGTAGATCGGGAAAATAATGGTTCCTGCAATCCTGCAGAGAGAAGCGTCATCGGCTGAAAGCGCTTTGGATTGTTTCCGTTTGGTTCGCCCGTGAGCTCCGGCTAATCCCCGGCGGCACCGACCGTTATCCGGTTCAAGTGCAGTGTTTACACTGAAGTCGGGTGGTACCGCGGAAGCATGCTTTCGTCCCTTTTGAGGGATGAAGGCTTTTTTATTTTCCTGAACCATACCATATAGATATAAGTTAACAAACTACTTAAGGAGTGAACCATATGAAAACCATGCTTGAGAATATCAAGCGCGAAGCCCTCGAGGCCTTGAATGCAGCCGAGCTCCCCGAACATGTTGAGAGCCTGCGTGTCAAGTATTTGGGCAAAAAGGGTGAGCTGACGGCCATTCTGAAGCAGATGGGCAAGCTCAGCGCTGAGGAGCGTCCCATTATGGGCCAGCTGGCCAACCTGGTGCGCAGTGACATTGAAAATGCCATTGCTCAAGCCTCTGCTGCCGCCGACCAGCGCCGCATGGCCAAGCGTTTGGAAGAGGAGGCTTTGGATGTCACCATTCCCGGCGAGCCTCTGGAAATCGGCCACAAGCACCCCATGTATACCGTACTCGACGAAATAAAAGACATTTTCGTAGGTATGGGCTTCCAGATTCTGGATGGTCCCGAAATTGAGCAGGCCGACTACAACTTTACCAAGCTAAACACCGATGAGGGTCATCCGGCCCGAGAATGGTCCGATACCTTCTATTTCACTGAAGATAGCAGCATTCTGCTGCGCACCCAGACCAGCCCCATGCAGGTTCGTGCCATGGAAACCCGCCCCCTGCCCATCCGTGTTATCGCACCCGGCCGGGTTTACCGCAAGGATGAGGTTGATGCTACCCACTCCCCCATGTTCCATCAGATTGAGGGTCTGGTTATTGATAAGGGCATTACCATGGGTGACCTGAAGGGCACTCTCAACACCGTTGTAGAAAAGCTCTATGGTGCCGGAACCAAAACCCGTTTCCGTCCCCACCACTTTCCCTTTACTGAGCCCAGCTGCGAAATGGACGTTCAGTGCCATGAATGCGGCGGTGTTGGCTGCCGTGTCTGCAAGGGTGAGGGCTGGATTGAAATGCTGGGTGCCGGCATGGTTCACCCCAAGGTTCTAGAAGGCTGCGGCATTGATTCCACAGTTTACTCCGGCTGGGCCTTTGGCATTGGTCTGGAGCGCACCGCCCTGCGCCGCTTCAACATCAGTGACCTTCGTTTGATTTTTGAAAACGACATTCGTTTCCTCACACAGTTCTGAGAAAGGAGAGATGATTCATGCTTTTATCCAGAAAATGGCTGGATGAGTTCGTCACCATTGATGCCAATAATCACGATTTCGCCGAAGACATGACCCTCTCCGGCAGCAAGGTAGAGGGCTACACTATCCCCGGCGACGAGATTGAAAATGTTGTTGTCGGTAAGGTTGTGGAAATCACCCGCCACACCAATTCTGACCACATGTGGGTCTGCCAGGTGGATATCGGCAGCGAGGTGGTCCAGATTGTTACCGGCGCCCAGAATGTATCCGCCGGGGACTTGGTTCCTGTTGCCAAGGATAACAGCCGCCTGCCCGGTGGCGTTCACATCACTGCCGGCAAGCTCCGTGGTGAAGCCTCCAACGGCATGCTCTGCTCCCTTAAGGAGCTGGGCCTGACCGTAAACGATTTCCCCTATGCCATTGAAGACGGCATCTTCATCCTGCAGGAAGACTGCAAGCCCGGTGATGACATTCGCCCTATCATCGGCTATGACGATACCATTGTAGAATTTGAAATCACCCCCAACCGCCCCGACTGTCTGTCAGTTATTGGTCTGGCCCGGGAAGCTGCCGTAACCTACGGCAAGCAGGCCACCTTCCACGACCCCGTAGTTAAGGGCAGCGGTGGTGATATCCGTGACCATCTGTCCATTGAAATCCGTGACGCTGAGCTCTGCCCCCGTTACACCGCTAAGATGATTAAGAACATCAAGATTGAGCCCAGCCCCAAATGGCTGCGTGAACGCCTCCGTGCTTCCGGCGTTCGCCCTATCAACAACCTGGTTGATATCACCAACTATGTTATGCTGGAATACGGTCAGCCCATGCACGCCTTTGACTACGCCTGTCTGGACGGCGGCAAAATCATCGTCCGTCGGGCCGAAGAAGGTGAAATCATGCACACCCTGGATTCTCAGCCCCGTGCTTTGACCGCCGACATGCTGGTCATCGCTGACCAGAATAAGCCCGTTGGTTTGGCTGGCGTCATGGGCGGTGAAAACAGCGAAATCACCGAGAAGACCACCTATGCCGTTTTTGAATGTGCTAACTTCAACGGAACCTCTATCCGCCGCACCGCTGCCAAGCTGGGCATGCGCACTGATGCATCCGCCCGCTACGAAAAGGGTCTGGATGTTCAGGCAACAGCCAAGGCCGTTGCCCGTGCCTGTGAGCTGGTAGAGCTGTTGGGCGCCGGTGAGGTTATTGACGGCGTCATCGACATCGTAGCCGCCCCCTGGACTCCTACCGTTGTTAAACTGGAGCCGGAAAAGGTAAATGCTCTGCTGGGCACCGATGTCAGCGAAGAGGAGATGCGCCGCATTCTCACCGAGCTGGGCTTTGAGCTGCAGGGCGATGACATCATCGTTCCCAGCTGGCGCGGCGATATTGAGCACTACAGCGACATTGCCGAGGAGGTTGCCCGTTTCTACGGCTACAATAACATTCCCATTACTCTCATGCGGGGTGATACCACCTTGGGCGGCTACAGCGATGAGCAGAAGGCCGAGCGGGAAATTGGTGCCCTCTGCCGCAACGCCGGCTTTAACGAAATCATTACCTACAGCTTTATCAGCCCCTCCTACTACGATAAAATTCGTCTCCCGGCTGACAGCCCCCTGCGGGACAGCCTGAAGATCCTCAACCCTCTGGGCGAGGATACCTCCATCATGCGTACTACCATCCTTCCCAGCATGCTGGAGATTCTGGCTCGTAACTACAACTTCCGCAACAAGTCTGCCAAGCTCTACGAGATTGGCAAGGTATACTTCAAGCGGCCAGACGGCATGGCCAACGAGCCTAAGATGGTTTCCATCGGTGCCTACGGCGACGATATGAACTTCTATAAGCTCAAGGGTGTGGTAGAAACCCTGCTGTCCAACCTGCGCATTACCAAGGCCCGTTATGTGCCCGAAAAGCAGGATCCTTCCTATCATCCCGGTCGCTGTGCCAAGGTTTACTCCGGTCAGACTCTGCTGGGCACCATTGGCCAGATTCACCCCTCCGTTGCCGAAAACTACGGCGTAGACTGTGAGCTCTACTCTGCCGTTCTCAGCTTTGACGCCCTCCGCGAGGCTCAGGGCCCCGAGGCCAAGTTCACCGCACTGCCCAAGTACCCCGCTGTCACCCGTGATATCGCTGTTGTCTGCGATGATGCCATTACGGTGGCTCAGCTGGAGGAGTGCATCGCCGAAGCCGGCGGCAGTATCCTGCGGGATATCAAGCTCTTTGACATTTACCGCGGCAACCCCATCGCTGCCGGCAAGAAGAGCTGTGCCTTCTCCCTGACCCTGCGCAGCGATGAGAAGACCCTCACCGACGCCGAGTCTGACGCCGAGGTTTCTGCTGTTCTGGCAGCTTTGGAAAGCAAGCTGGGTGCCGTTATCCGCTAACCCATGGCCCAGTATCTGCCCACCTATCCGGAGGCCCTGGAGCTGAAAAAGCATCTGTCCGATGCTGGCCTGGCCTACGTTCACTTCCACGACCAATGCGGCTACTCCTATTTTCAGTTTGATGCTGCCGGGGAAGAGGGCCGGGCTGCTGCCGCTGCCTTTTGGCAGGCCAAAGGAATGGATGTCAGCTTTCAGGAAGACGGACTCACCTTCATCATAATCGCAAAGGAATAACACAAGAAACCGGAAACCTCTCAAAGGAGTTTTCCGGTTTCTCTTTTATAGCAGCACCGGGCTTCATGTCTGCGCCCCCGTCGCCCTCTGTGCCCTCTCTGTCCGTTGCTGTGTTGCACACAGCCCAAGCTTCCGGCGGTTGTCGTGTTCCCGGCAGGCACTGCACGCGGCCCATGTCTCCGGAGGCTGTCGCGTTCCCGGCAGACACTGTACACACCCCGTGTCTCCGGCAAACAGCCTATCTGTGTGCTCCGTCCCTCCCCTTCCGCGGCCGACTACGGCGGCCGCGGAAAAGCGAAACAGCGGCCCGTGAGCAGTGGGCCGCTGTTTCTTTACAATGAGTGTCGATATTCTGATATATTTAAACCTTTGAACTTGAAAACGGAAAGCCGTTACAGCTTCTTTACAAACAGAGCACGGATGGCATTGAGGATTGCCAGTACCATGACACCTACATCCGCCAGAATGGCAAGCCACATGCTGGCAATGCCCAAGGCACCCAGCAGCAGAGCTATAATCTTGATGCCGATGGCAAACCAAATGTTCTGATATACAATGCGGATGCACTTGCGGGAAATCTTGATAGCCTTGGCGATTTTGATGGGGTCATCATCCATGAGAACCACATCGGCAGCCTCAATGGCAGCATCAGAGCCCATGGCACCCATGGCGATGCCGATATCGGCACGGGACAGAACCGGGGCATCGTTGATACCGTCGCCAACGAAGGCAATCTTGTCCTTCTCGTCCTTCAGGCTGATCAGGTGTTCCACCTCGGTAACCTTGTCAGCCGGCAGCAGCTGGCTGTAAACCTCGTCTACACCCAGGTCAGCAGCGACAGCCTCGGCCACACGCTTGGCATCGCCGGTAAGCATGACTGTCTTCTTTACGCCGGCCTTCTTCAGGGCAGCGATGGCTTCCTTACTGTGCTCCTTGATGGTGTCGGAGATGACAATGTGGCCGGCATACTGGCCGTTAATGGCCATGTGGACAATGGTGCCCACGTGGTGGCAGTCAATGTGCTCAATGCCCATCAAAGCCATGAGCTTGTCATTACCGGCAGCAACAGGGATGCCGTCAACCACGGCCTTGATGCCGTGACCGCCGATTTCTTCAATGTCCGTTACCCGGCTGCGGTCCAGGGGCTTGCCGTAGGCAGCAATGATGCTCTTGGCAATGGGGTGGCTGCTGGCGCTTTCGGTATAGGCTGCATACTCCAGCAGCTTAACCTGTTCCAGCTCATTGTGGTGAACAGCATTTACTTCAAATACGCCACGGGTCAGAGTACCGGTCTTGTCAAACACCACGGTGTTGACCTGGCTCATGGTTTCCAGATAGTTGGAACCCTTAACCAGAACACCGGCATTGCTGGCGCCGCCGATACCGGCAAAGAAGCTGAGGGGAATGCTGATTACCAGGGCGCAGGGGCAGCTGATAACCAGGAAGGTCAGGGCACGATAAATCCAGTCGGCCCAATTTCCCGGGTTGCCGGTAATCATCAGGAAAATGGGAGGAATGACAGCCAGAGCCAGGGCACAGTATACAACAATGGGAGTATACACACGGGCAAACTTGCTGATAAAGTCCTCCGACTTGCTCTTGCGGGAGCTGGCGTTTTCCACCAAATCCAGAATCTTGGATACCGTGGAATCACCGAATTCCTTGGTGGTTTCAATCTTCAAAACGCCGGTCATGTTGATGCAGCCGCTGGTAACCTCGTCACCGGGCTGAGCTTCCCGAGGCAGGCTTTCGCCGGTCAGGGCACTGGTATTCAGGGAAGAACT
>JAKSQI010000096.1 GCA_024404215.1 Oscillospiraceae bacterium | reverse complement strand
CCGGCGTTGCCTTTAGCCTGCTCCAGCATCTCCAGGGTGAAGTCACAGGCGGTAACATCGTAACCGGCCTGTTTCAGCAGAATGGCAAAAAAACCGGGGCCGGTACCAACATCCAGTATTTTAATCTGGTCGTGAGGACAATCCGGCGCGAAGCGATGGATGTATTCCTGCAGGCACAGTGACCAGTTCAGGGCACGTGAATCCCGCAGCTCCATCTGATTGTATTCCGAATAACCTTGGGCACGCCCCTGCCAATAGCCGTGCATTTGTTCTGACAATTGTTGATTCATAAGGACCTCCCTGCTGCGGGCTGCAGCCTATCCAGTATATCGGATGCAGAAAATAGTACAAGCCCCCCGGGGGGATGCGGGACGGGGGAAAGCCTGCTGGACAAGGGGAAGAGGGCGTGATATAATATAAAATCCCTTTCTATACGATGTGATCAATCCGAAAAGGCGGTGACAATGAAATGGGAAAACTGATAGTATTTGAAGGCATTGACGGCAGCGGCAAGTCCACCCAAAGCAATTTATTGCGTGAGCGGCTGAGAGAAGAAGGCCGGGACTTTCGCTCGGTAACCTTTCCCCGGTATGACCAGCCATCGGCAGCCTTGATTAAGATGTATTTAGGCGGTGAATTCGGGACAAAGCCCGGTGATGTAAATGCCTATGCAGCCAGCTGCTTCTATGCGGTGGACCGGTTTGCGTCCTATCGCCAGGACTGGCAGCCCTATTATGAGCAGGGCGGTCTCATCATTATGGACCGTTATACTACCAGCAATGCCATCCATCAGGGGGCCAAGCTGCCCCCGGAGCAGCGGGAGGAGTTTTTCCGCTGGCTGGCAGACTTTGAGTTCCGCCTGATTGGTATTCCGGAGCCGGACGCGGTTATTTACATGGATATTCCCCTGGAAACGGCCCTGGAACGGATTGCCTCCCGGGAGGCGGCTACCGGAACAGCCACGGATATTCACGAAAAGGACAAGGCCTATCTGGGCCTTTGCCATGCCTGCGGGAAGCAGGCGGCCGACCTGTACGGCTGGCACAAAATTGCGGTAACCCGGGATGGCCGGAACCGCAGCATTGAAGAGCTTCATGAAGAAATCTATTCCTTGTGCGGAGGTATCATCCATGGATAAGAAAGAATTTCGTAAGGGCGTACAGGCGGCCATTGCCGCTCTGCCCGAAAGCTATCTGGAGGAGAGCAACACCGGCATCCGGGCCGCTTTTCTGGCCATGCCGGAATACAAGCAGGCCAAAACCATTTTTGCCTACATCAGCGAAAAACGGGAGCCGGATACGGTAGGCATCATTGAACAGGCCCTGGCTGACGGTAAAATTGTGGCCCTGCCCATTAGTCTGGATGGCGGTATCATGGAGCCTCGCGCCATCCAAAGTCTGGATGAGCTGGTTATCGGCCGCTACAACATTCCCGCCCCTACCGAGGCGGCCCCTTTGGTGGCGGATGAAGCCATTGACCTGATTATTGTGCCGGCTGTAACCTTTAATGACAGGGGCTATCGTTTAGGCCGGGGCGGCGGCTATTATGACCGCTTCCTGTCCCGCTCCGATGCCTTTTCCGTTGGCCTTGGCCGGGATCGTCTGATTCAGGAGGTTCCTTTGGAGGCCCATGACCAGTGTGTAGCCTGCCTGGTAACGGAAAGCGGGGCCAAACGCTTCCGCTGAAGGAAGGAGAAAACTATGTCTGATATGAATGATGAATTCTGGAATGACCTGGAGAAGGATCTGCAGGCGTCCCGAGATGGCGAGGGACTTCCCATTCCCGAAGAGTCTGAGCCCGTTCCTTTTATTTGGACCGACGACAATTCCAATGAGCTGAAGGAAGACAGCACGATTTTCCCAACGGAGGAAGCCCTGCCGGAGGAGCCCCTTCCGGCTGCCGACCATACCATGCCGGTTTTTCTGGAGGAAGAGGATGAGAATGGCAGCGATACAGGGCCCTCGGATTTCCGGGTAGACTTTGACTTTGACGGTGAATACCGGGATGCGGCCAACCCCATGCCCTTGTCCGTCCGTAAGGAGAAGCGTACCGGTCTGGTGGGGGGACTGATGTACGGCATTTTTGTTATCTGCCTTGGCCTTATTATGGGCTGCCTGCTGTGGCTGGGTGCCAGAGACGTGCTGGCCCTGGGCAATGCCGACAGTGAGATTACCATTACCCTTCCGGCAGATGCCTTTTATGAGGGCAGCTATGAGAAGGAGGACGAGGATGGCAAGGTAAAGGTCATTGAGGCCAACCTCTGTGACCTGGACCGGCTGGCTGAGATTATGTATGACAATGGCTTGGTTCGCTATAAGGAGCTGTTCAAGCTCTACTGCAAATTTTCCCATGCTGACCGCAAGGTTGGTGCCGGCAGCTATACCTTAAACACCAAGTACGATTACCGCGCCCTGGTATACGGGGCCATGCCCAGCAGCGGCATGCGGGTTGAGGTTTCTGTTACCATTCCCGAGGGCTATTCTCTCAAGCGGATTTTCAACCTGCTGGAAGAGAAGGAGGTCTGCAGCGCCGAGGAGCTGTGGGAAACCGCAGCCAATTATGACTTTGAGGCGGATTACAGCTTCCTGGAAGGCATTCCCGCCAAGGGGGACCAGTATCGCCTGGAGGGCTTCCTCTTCCCGGATACCTACTATTTCTACACCAACGACAAGCCGGAGCGGGTCATCAGCAAGTTCCTGTCAAACTTCAAGGTAAAGTTCGGTGACCTGTATGTGAACCGGGCCGCTGAGCTGGGCTACAGCATTCAGGATGTGGTTACCATCGCCTCCATGATTGAACGCGAGGCTTCCTCCTATGAAGGCGAACGGGACAAGATTGCTTCGGTTATTTATAACCGTATCCGCAGCTCGGATTTCCCCTACCTTAACATCGATGCTACCATTCTATACGGCATGTCCCGCAACGACGATGAGGACCAGGAGCTAAGCATCTACTACGACACCCCCTATAATACGTATCAGTATCAGGGGCTGCCCCCCGGACCCATCTGCAACCCCGGTGAAGACAGCATCCGTGCAGCCCTGTATCCGGAAAGCACCAACTACTACTACTATGCCCTGCACAAGGGTGACGGAACCACCAACTGGCATGAGTTCTTTACCAGCTCCTCTGCCTTTGATGCTTTCGTCCACAGTGACAGCTATGGCGGTTAAAGCGGAATTGCTCAGCCCTGCCGGTGACTTTGAAAAGCTCACCATGGCGGTAGCTTATGGAGCCGATGCTGTCTATTTGGCAGGTACCCAATTCGGCATGCGGGCTGCTGCCGGCAACTTTGATGAGGCCGGCCTGCGGCAGGCTGTGTCCTATTGCCATGAACGGGGTGTAGATGTTCATGTAACCTGTAACACGGTTCCCCGGAATGAGGAAGCGGATGCCCTGCCGGAGTTTCTCCGTCTGCTGGAGGATGTGGGGGCCGATGCCGTAATTGCTGCTGATATTGGGGTCATGGGAATGGTGAAGCGCTATGCCCCCCATTGTGCCCTGCCCGCCAGTACCCAAACCGGGGTAGCCAACTATGCAACGGCCTGTGCCCTTTATGATATGGGGGCCTCTCGGGTGGTGCTGGCCCGGGAGCTGACCCTGGAGGATATTGCAACCCTGCGGGCCAAAACCCCCTCTGAGCTGGAGCTGGAGACCTTTGTACACGGGGCTATGTGCGTGTCCTTCTCCGGCCGCTGCCTGCTGTCCAACTATTTGATTGGGCGGGATGCCAACCGGGGCATGTGTGCTCAGCCATGCCGCTGGAAATACCATTTGGTAGAGGAAAAGCGGCCCGGCCAGTATTTTGAGATTACCGAGGACGGGGGAACCTATATCATGAACTCCCGGGATCTGCGGATGATTGAACACCTTCCGGAGCTGCTGGAGGCCGGGGTTCACAGCCTTAAAATAGAAGGCAGAGCCAAGTCCTCCTACTACGCCGGGGCCGTAACAGGCGCCTACCGCCAGGCCCTGGATGCGGCACTGGAAGGCCGGGAGCTGGATCCGGTTTGGATTGAGGAGACAGAACTGGTGAGCCATCGGGACTATTCCACCGGCTTCTTCTATGATGCCGGAGGACCGGGGCAGCACTGCGGAACGGCCATGTATTTTTCCGGCTGTGATGTGGCTGCCTTCGTGGACAGCTGTGATGCCAAGGGTCTGGCTCAGCTCACCCAGAGAAATAAGTTCAGCCGTGGCGATACCCTAAGCCTGCTGATGCCCGGCCGCAAGCCGGTGACCTTTATCGCAGACCATATGGCGGATGCTGAGGGACAGCCCATAGAATCAACCCCACATCCCCTGATGTCCTTCTCCATGCCCCTGCCGGTGCAGGCCCCGCCCTGTTCTGTTATCCGAAAATTGAAGACTTAAGCTTAGCCCCCGTGCTCCGGCACGGGGGCATTTTTCATCCCCTTGCCCAAGGGGACAGTCCTTTTGCAGGAAATGGGCGGGACGGAATCATAATCATAAAAAAAGTGAGAATAATGGTGTTATGTTAACAAATTTGAATTATGGAATCAGGGCCTGATAGCCGATTGCGGGTTTTTCCAAAAAGAGAAAAAAGCGGTGGAAAGCCTTGTGGATAAAGGGGAAAACTCGTGTGGAAAAGTCTGTGGAAAATGTGGATAACATATTGTAGAGGGACTTATAAAGAAGGTTATCGTAAACTCCAAAGGGTCTTATTTGCAAGCGATATCCGTGAAAAATAGCCATAGAAAGTTCTTTTGCCGGCCGTGATTTTTCTGCTGAATTGCCGGATTTGTGCTTGACTTTTCCAATGACAGACCCTTGAAGGCTCTCCTATCCTGCAATAAGAAAAGAATTATGAAGGTCATGATGCAGAAAATACAATCTGTATACTTTCGCCTGCGAAAGTGGGTGAAAAGACATGCAAAAGCCGGACGATTTGCTGTTTCTGTATAATTCCGGCTTTTTTTGCCCGAAAAGAGCCTCCCTGATAGAAATGGCCCTGATAAGGCCTTTCCCCGGTCCGGTAAGGCCCAATGGCCTCTTTACAAGCCAAGGGTGATTTGCTATAATAACCGGGTAAGGCAGATGGGCCTGTAGCTCAGTTTGGGAGAGCGTACGGTTCGCATCCGTAAGGTCGCCGGTTCGATCCCGGTCAGGTCCACCAAAAAGCTCTGAACCCTCGGGTTTGGGGCTTTTCTGTTTTGGAGAATACCTTGGAAAGGGTGGCTTGGAGCATGGGATATCGGGTAAAGTGCATAGCCCTGGATTTGGATCGGACCACATTGGACAGCCGGGGAAGGCTGCCGGAGGAAAACCGCAGGGCCATTGAGCAAGCTCTGGCTGCCGGTGTTCGTGTGGTTGTTGTCAGCGGGCGGCCCTTTGGGGCCCTTCCGGAAGAAATTGCCGAAATTCCCGGCTTAACCCATGCCATAACCGGCAATGGCTGCGGGGTGTATCACTTGCCCACCGGAGAATGCCTGCTGGCCTTTCAACTGGAAAGGGAATCCGTAAAGCAGATTCTGGCCCTTTGTCAGGGCAAAGAGCTGGGGGTGGAGTGCACCGTCCGGGGGCAGGCCTTTGCTGAACAGCGCTTCTGGGATGACCCGGTCCGCTTTGGCGCCACGGAAAAGGGGGCGGGCTACATCCGCAAAACCCGACGGCCGGTGAGAGACATCCGAGGCTTTCTCCTGGCTCAGGATGAACGCCCGGATGTGATTAATCTGGTATGCCGGACCGATGAGCAGCGGCTTGCCCTGCAGGAGGAGCTGGCGCAGGCAGTGCCCGGCCTTTACATGACATCTTCCATAGAACGCCTGCTGGAGATTTCCTCAGCCGAATCCGGCAAGCATAGGGCTCTGAAGCGCCTGCTGGCCGAATGGGGCATTTTGCCGGAGGAGACGGCCGCTTTTGGGGATGGCGACAACGAGGCGGAAATGCTGGCTTCTGTGGGCTATGGGATAGCCATGGCAGATGCCACCGATGCCTGCCGAAGGGCGGCAGGCTACCAAACCATCAGTAACAACGAGGCCGGTGTGGCCTACGCTATCCGAAACATATTATGGGAAGAATGAGAAAAGCTCAGCCTTTTGGCTGAGCTTTTCGCAGACTGTCAAAGAACCCGTGTTTTGGCTAAGCCAAAGCACGGGTTGAATTCATT
>JAKSQI010000095.1 GCA_024404215.1 Oscillospiraceae bacterium | reverse complement strand
GCTGTAAAAACCAAGCCCACCAAGAATAACTCCATGATGGCCTATATTACACTGGATGACGGCAGCGGCACCATGGAGCTGCTCTGCTTCCAACGTGTTTTGGACCAATGCGGAAGCTATCTGGGCCCAGGAGCCCCGGTATATATCTCCGGCCGTCTGTCTGTCCGGGACGAAAAGGACCCCCAGCTCGTAGTGGATTCCGTTCGTCCACTGACGACCGAAATGCCGGTAGAGGCACCTCCACAAGCTTCAACGGTCGGTCAGAAGCTTTGGCTTAAGCTGCCCGGTGAAAGCAGTCCGGATTATCCCCGCATCCGGCGGGTGCTGACCATGTTCCCAGGTACAACACCTTTAGTCCTCTATTTTGAGGATACCAAGGTTCGCCGCGGTTCCCGTTGCCTGCTGCATCAGGCCCTTCTGGACGAACTCAAAAGAATCTTAGGCGAAGCAAACGTTGTGGTAAAATAAAAACAGCGGACCGGGTTTCCGGTCCGCTGTTTTGGTTTTACTCAAAATCGTATAAATCCTTGTTCTTTTCCTTGAAGAGCTCGTAAACGGCTTCCACGATAGCCTCATCGGGAACCGGCAGATAACGCTCGGATTCCTCATCAATGGGTTCTATTTCCATGATAATGACCGTGCTGTCATCGTCAGTGGGGAGAACCACGATGTACTCCTTACCCCGATATTCAAGCACGTCCAGCAGTTCAAACTCAACCTTCTCGCCGTTCTCATCTTCCAGCTCAATAATGGGAATCTCTTCATCCAGATTCAGTACTTCATTTTCGTTCATATTTCTTCCTCCTTAGTCTCCTCGCCGATATCCAAATCGGTTTCCGTTTCAAGACCTTCCTCCATCAGCTCCGGGGAAGGCAGCTTTCGTGTGTCCTCTTTGGCTTCCAGGCTGCCCCTTGGATTAGCAGCTGCCCGTCTTTCCTGTTTCAGCCGCTTCTTAATGGCGGATACCTGTCCCTTTTTTGCCAAGCGATAGGCTCGATAGGAAAAAGCATAAACCAAATACAGCCCCAGCAAAACCACCATTACTACCAGCAGAGTTATAATGCCGGCACTTTTAGCGGTATCCTTGATGGTGCGCTTCAAATATTCTATGCGCATCAGGTCAATGGGCTTGGCGGCAACCAAGGCTGCACTGGCATATTCCTTCCCCTGATAGATAAGGTGGAGCTCGCCCAGCCTTTGGCCTTTTTCAACCGGGGCCTGCAGCCCCTCATCCCCGGCATAGAGGATAACCTCCCGGGTGAAGTCCTCCGGCTGAATGTCGTTATCCAGCATAACGGTAACATCATTATCCGGCACAGCGACGACATGGTCCGTATCCCGCCCCAAGTCAACGGGAACCGATGCTATGTTTTCCCCGGCATTGACAACTGTCTTCCAGGAAAAGCCATCAAAGGTCCAGCGGATGAGCTTCTTTGCATCCTGATAGCTGTCATCCTTGGATAGGGCACCGGATACAATTACAATCAGTTCCATGCCGGATTCCTCATCCACGGAGAGAGAAACCGTCGTATAGCCTTCCGCCGTTCCGCCGAAGCGGCCGCCGGTGCACTCGGCACAATAATAGCTGCTTCCGGTACGCTGAAGCTGATTGGAGGTTGTCAACAGGCGTGAGATGGACTTGTTGGTATCCCGGACAGTATAGCTTTTGGCCGAAAAGACCGACATGAAAACTGAATTTTGAGAAGCTGCCAAAAGCATGCGAACCAAATCCGCAGGGGTCGTATGCTGGTTTTCATCGTAATCACCGGTAATGTTGGTAAACAAGGTGTTTTCGCATCCACAGTCAACTGCAAAGGCATTCATGGCTGCTACCAGATTATCGGCAGAACCAAAGGCATATTCCGCAGCTGCATAGGCTGCCGTTTCACTGTAATCCATAAACATAAGGTAGAGCAGGTCCTCATAGCGAAGAATCTCCCCTTCCCTCACAGGGATAACATTTGCCTCAGAATGCATCATGCCTTCGGTAATCGTAACCTCATCCCGCAGGCCGGCTTTGCCGCTGAACAGAGCCGTGCACAGGGCGTAAAGGCTGACTACCTTAGTAACACTGCCCGGATTCTGAACCAGGTCCGGCTGGGAGGATACCAGGGTTGTGCCAGAGGTCAGTTCTGTAACAATGGCAGAAGAAGCCGTCAGTTCTATCGGTTCAGCAGCCATGGCACCAGGTACCAGAAGCCCAGCAACCAGCGCCAGAACGCAAATCATCGCAAAAGATTTTTTTATTTTCTTCAGATTAATCATACAAAACTCCGCTTTCCTATGGTACAATTGTACTGCATATAAAGAAAGAATCCCGTCTTGCAAAAGCAAAAAGACATTATAATGGGATATTATTTTACCAAACAATCCCGTGATTCGCAACTGATTTCCACGAATTTGAGAAGTACAATGAAACTTAAACCCTATGAAGCCCTATTGCTTGGTCTGGCGTTGGGCCTCTTTCTGTTTACGGTCGGCTTTCTTGCCGGGCGCCTGACTGCCAAAAACCGCATACAAATCAGCTCTGTTCCCACAAATCGGGTTCTGGTTTCCCCGCCTGGGGAAGCTTTTGAGGAAGACAAGAGGCTTTCTGCACTGGATCTAAATACAGCCTCGGAACAAGAGCTGACCAACCTGCCCGGCATTGGCCCGGAGCTGGCGAAGGCTATCATCACCTACCGCGAGGAGCATGAGGGCTTCACGGTTCCCTCCGAGCTTCTCAACATCAGTGGCATCGGTTTGGCCACATATGAAAAACTGGAGCCCTTGGTAACCGTGAATACCGTTCGGCCCCGGGAAGGAGAGAATCCATGAAAATACTGGTTGTTGACGACGAAAAGCTACTGGTCAAGGGCATAAAATTCAACCTAGAGCACGAAGGCTACGAGGTTGATACCGCCGGAGACGGAGAGGCTGCCGTTGAAATGGCAAAAAGCGGTGCCTATGACCTTTTAATTATGGATGTCATGATGCCGAAAATGGACGGTTTGGAGGCCTGTGTCAAAATTCGGGAATTCTCCTCCGTGCCCATCATCATGCTGACCGCACGCAGCGAGGATACGGACAAGCTGATTGGTTTCGAGTATGGTGTAGATGATTATATCACCAAGCCCTTTAACATTTTAGAGGTCAAGGCCAGAGTGCGGGCCCTGTTGCGCCGCAGTACCATCCACCCCGTACAGGAGACGGACAATCGACTGGCCATTGGTTCCATTTCCTTGGATCCGGAACGGCGTTTGGTGGAGAAAAACGGCCTGCCGGTAGAACTCACGGCCAGGGAATTTGATATTTTAGAGCTGCTGATGCGCAATCCCAACAAGGTCTACAGCAGGGACAAGCTGCTGGCCACCCTGTGGAGTTATGATTATCAAGGGGATGAGCGCACCGTTGATGTGCATGTACGCCGCATCCGTGAAAAGCTGGAGGATACCCCAGCTGCTCCGGAATATGTACTGACCAAGTGGGGAGTGGGCTATTATTTCAAAGGCTAACAGCTATTTAAAACGGCTGGTCAGCAGCACCACCACCCGTTTTGTTCTCCTGATTGCCGTTACCACCGGAGTACTGCTTCTGTTAATGAACACCTATTTTCTGACGGCTGCCCGGGATATGGTGTTCAATTCCAAGCAGAGTCTCTTGCAGAATCAGGCCTCCGTCATCGCTTCCTCTCTAACGGTAATGGACGACTTAAATGTGGATAATGTCTCCCAGGTTATGAGTGTTCTCGACGTTACCGACATTACCGGCATCTCGGTCCGGGATGTCGGAGGCGATATCTACTATGATACCATAGACCTGCCGGATTCCGGCTTTGGCAGTCACGATGTCCGTTTTCTTACCGCTTTAAACGGGAGCACCGGGTACTACGGTCATTTTATTGACGGGGCCTTTAAGTGCTTTTACTATATGCCTCTGGTTATGAAGGGACGCACAGCGGGCGTGCTGATTCTATATGACATTGACGTCGGTCAAGGGGCTTTCCTGCTGAACCTTCAAAACAGCATTCGCATCGTCTCACTGGTGGTTTCCATTGTGTATGTCATCATTGCCGTTATTCTGGTATGGACCATTACCATGCGTCTGAACAAAATTCGACGTGGGCTGGTTCCCATCGGCGAGGGGCAGTATCACTCTCGCATACACATGAGCGGCAGTGATGAGTTTTCTGAGCTGGCTGCCGCCTTTGATGACATGTCCGACCGGCTGGAGGAAACAGAAGCCATCCGCCGCCGTTTTGTGGCAGATGCCTCCCACGAGCTGAAAACCCCCATAGCCTCTATCCGCCTGCTAAGTGACAGTATTCTGCAAACCGAAGGCATGGACCGTGAAACCACGCAGGAATTTGTTGCGGACATCAATCACGAGGCCGAGCGTCTGGCCCACATTACTGAGCATTTGCTGACCCTTACCCGTCTGGATACTCAGGCGAAGGTGGAACGCAGCCCTGTTGACCTGGCCGAGGTCGCCCGACGTATTCTGCACATGCTGCAGCCTATTGCCAGTGCCAGAGAAATTTCTCTATCTCTGGAAGCCTCCGGCCCCTGCTACATTTCAGCTCTTCCGGATGAACTGAATCAGCTGGTGCAGAACCTGACCGAGAACGCCATCAAATACAATGTGGACGGAGGGCAGGTCTCCGTCGAACTGGCCGTCCGAGGAAATCAAGCTCAGCTAACCGTAGCTGACACCGGCATCGGTATACCGGATGAGGATTTACCCCGCATTTTTGACCGCTTTTACCGGGTAGACAAAGCCCGTTCCCGCGAGGCCGGTGGTACCGGACTTGGGCTATCCATAGTAAAAGGTATTGTTCACAATCTCGGCGGCAGCATAGAGGCTGCCCCAAGGCTGGAGGGCGGTATGCTTTTTACCGTTACGCTTCCTCTTATCCAGACAGAATCCAACGAGTAATGAAAGCCGGGATAAACAAGACTTTATTCCGGCTTTTCCTTTTGCTTTCTATTTGACTGACCAACGGTCACCTGCTATAATGGTTTTGTTTTACTCCTTTACGAATCAAGAGGATTCCCCATGCTTCAATTGATTATCAAGGTGGTTGTTTGCTTTATAGCAGGCGTCGGCGCCGGTTTGGGCACCGGTTTCGCCGGCATGAGCGCAGCCGTCGTTATTACCCCCATGCTCATTACCTTTCTGAACATGGATGCATACCATGCCGTTGGTATTGCCCTTGCCAGCGATGTTTTGGCCAGCGGTGTCAGCGCCTACGAATACGGTAAGAACAAAAATCTGGACATTAAAAACGGTTTGATTATGATGTGTGCCGTTTTGGTGTTTACCGTGGTCGGGAGCTGGGTTTCCAGCTTCATGCCCAACAAAACCATGGGCAACACCTCCATGATTTTTACCCTCTTCATGGGTATTAAATTCATTGCCCGTCCGGTTATGACCACCAGAGATGCCATCAAGGCAACCGATGCCAGAACAAGGGCGCTGCAATCTCTTGGCTGCGGTGCTGCCGTCGGCTTCGTCTGTGGTTTTATCGGGGCCGGCGGTGGCATGATGATGCTTCTGGTTCTGACCACTGTCATGCACTACGATTTAAAAACCGCTGTTGGTACCAGCGTCTTCATCATGGCCTTTACCGCCCTCACCGGGGCTGGCAGCCATATTGTTATCGGTGGAATGCCGGATTGGGGTTCCTTCGCACTGTGCATTCTCTTTACCTTGATTTGGGCCCGAGTAGGCTCTATCATTGCCAATAAAGCCAAGCCCATCACCCTGAACCGGGTAACCGGCATCATTCTAATTGTTCTGTCCGTTGTCATTCTGTTTGTCAATTTTGTTCTGAAATAAGCCCTGCCGCCATCCTTCTGGATGGCGTTTTTCCTTGGTATCGCAATCATAACCACCACTGAAGTGGTGGTTTGCACAGCCCCTAGAAGGGGCAGGTACTGGCTTCACCCCTAAAGGGGTACTGAAAGTTTGGCACCGCATTACACTTACAGGCCGCCGCTAAAGCGGCCTGTTTTATGCCTTCTTATTCTTGCTACCCGTGAACGGGTCGGTGTACTCCTTTAGCGTCATTTGGTCCATCATCTCATCCTCTACCAGCTGATTCCTGATGTACTCTTCAATGACCTTCTTGTTCCTTCCAACCGTGTCTACATAGTACCCGCGACACCAAAAGTGTCGGCTCCCATATTTGTACTTGAGATTGGCATGCCTGTCGAATATCATCAGCGTGCTTTTCCCCTTGAGATATCCCATAAACTGTGCTACACTCAAATACGGTGG
>JAKSQI010000094.1 GCA_024404215.1 Oscillospiraceae bacterium | reverse complement strand
TGCTATCCGTTCTTTCCCTTGGTTTCTTAAATCTGGCCGAAAGTAAAGCAATAACTTATATCTGTCCTAACTGTAATACAGAATATAAGCAAAAATTGTCCTGGACCATTTTGTCCATAAAAGGGCAGAGGCGATTCATGCAATGTCCTCACTGCAAAAAGTACCACTGGATGTCTGCATTCATCCCATAAATCAGCAACGCCTAGCATTTAATATTACTGCGTATGGCAGCAGCCCACGGCCGCTGATGCGGAGTTAAACGGTCGCGATGCTGCCTCACGGCCAAATGTTGAAGTAGTATGCAAATCCTTCATAATGGTGTTATCCGCAGTGGCAGAAATACATCATATCGAGGATAATGTATGTTAGACTAAAAAAGCCGGAAGTGATACTGCTGAAGTATCATTTCCAGCTTAGATTCGTACCCGAACACATCAGTCCGTGGGAACAAATTTTGCGAGGCCAAGTGCATTTTGGGAACATTTTGGGAACAATTGGCAAATTAAGAGGGATAAACAGGGATGAATTGAGTTCTGAAAATCGCCAAATATGCCACTTTTTATAACTTTTCTATCCAAAACGGACAAATCAGGATGAGTGAGGACTCCCCAAAAACATGCTTTTTGAATTGGTAAGGATGAGGTCGGCAGTTCGAATCTGCCTAGCAGCTCCAAAAGCACTCAAAACCTGAAGGTTTTGAGTGCTTTTTTGTTTGTGCCGGGACCAGCGGTTCTTTTATTCGCTCTGGCAATTGGCGCTCGTATTACCAGGAAATGACCGCCCGAACTATAAGGAAAATATCCATTTCCCGATGGAATGTTCACCAACAAGGGTCAAAATTTCTCTAACCACTATTTTTATTAAAAATCATACCTCACAACTTCAAGGTACTCGATAACATCTTCAGGCATGACCCCGGTATCGGCAGGATACGAAAAGCTGAACTCATCACCGTTCTCCCACCAATGGATATCAACATCACCAAATAGCTCCCCGAAATAATACTTAGTATCCTTATATTGCTCAAGTGAATAGCGGTTGATGCGCTCCTCAACCATTTCTTCCTTTTCATCGCCTTGAAACCAGAAAAACAAAGCGAGATCATTCTTGTCGTTTTCGTATCGGATACAGGTTCCGCTTAGCGAAAAAATAATAGCCGTTTGCTTAAATCCCGGTAGTGGGCTTCCAATATTTAATAGATACATATGGTCTTTTTCATATAATTTGAAATCATTTGGATGTGCCATACCCCCTGGGCCAGCTTCTCGAATTGCTTTTATTTTTTTCACAGCTTCCTCAGCACTGGCAAATTCGTCAGCAGGGGGTGCTTCTTCGATAACTCCATTATCATCTTTATTTGGCGCTGAAGTGACCTCGTGATTGATTGTACCATCTGTTAGGTTGGTTGAATAATCAGCTTCAGCAGGAACAACTGATTCGTTGAGACCTGGAATTGAGGCAAAAGCAGCGCAGCCAGTCAAGCTAAAAACAAGAATGGAAATAATAAATATCGTTATTACTTTTTTCATCATAAACTCCTCCTATCCAGATCTGTCATACTTCGTTTGACGTCATAATAGGTGATATTGTTCCCTGATTGCAGTTCATATTCCAGACAGCCATAATTCCAATTAATCCTCTTCTAAAAGGATAATTGCAGGATCAGCTTTTCCTTCACTTAGTGCATCGGTCCCACCTTTCGCTTTCTGATATATTGCATTCCTCATCCAAAACAGGGAATTAGCTTGCCTACGCCAATCTGTGTGTATTTCTTATATACCATTTCGGGCAAGAAATGAACAGGAAGTTTTATGGAATTGTTGATTTTTTATATGAAGTTTTGTAGAATTCTATTGGAAGTTTTATGGAATCCCTTTGAAAAGCCATAGAATGGCCCATTTTTCATACTTGGCCGAGATAAGAGAGGAGAGCCGAAAACAGGCAGAAGGAGAACACGACATGATAAACGAAGCTAAGAATACCGAACCTGAAATTCAACTGCCCAGCGGCCATATGTCTCTGCAGCATCTGGAAGCCCTGCTGCAGACAGTGCCCATGGAGATGACCTTTGTGGATGAGACGGACCACAACCGTTATTTCAGCCGCGGGAATGGCAGCTTTCCTCGTTCCCTGGCTGCCCTTGACGGCGATGTTTACGCCTGCCACTCTGCCAAATCCGTACCCGCTGTGCGCCGGGTGATTGAAGCCCTGCGGTCCGGCGAAAAGGACTGCGTTGAGTACTGGATTGAGAAGAAGGGCGAGCCTGTTCTGGTTCGTTATCTGGCAGTGCGCAATGACGCCGGCGAATACCTCGGCACCCTGGAGTGTGTACAGAGCATGGGCTTTGCCAGAGAGCATTTCAGCAACCGTGAGAACAAGGGCTCTGACTGATTTTACAATTCGCTTCCACGCAGGCTTCCGGGCCTTCTGCTTTTACTTCAATCCCTTCTTTATTGATGTGCTGTTCGCCGCCGCCTCTTACCGGAGGCGCGACCAAAGCTATATGGGGGCAGCAAGCGAGCAGAAAGGGACAGGAAGGCTGCGAATGGCGAATAAAAAGCCCCGGGATACTGGTTTTATACCAAAATTGCATTTGTATATTCCCTGCAGTAGGTTTATAATTAGGCTATCAAACTATGTAAAGTGAGGAGATTCACATGTACGAATACAGACCGATTTCCGACCGTATCGCCAAAATGCGTGATAAGGTCCGTGACCGACTGATGATTGCCGACAGCGAAGTTGCCCGCCTCCATTACGAAGGAAGCGAGCTTTATCGCAACTATCCCCCTGTAGTACAGAAGGCTGCCATTTCCCTTCATGTTATTTCCAACATGCCCATCAACATTGGTGAGGATGAATACTTTGTTGGTGACATGGGCGGCAAGTACTGGGGCGCAGCCAACGGCATGTTCTGGCTGGGCTGTGACATTGAAAACACCTGGCCCATTGAGGAGGATGGCTTCCATCATGCTCCCCTGGATGACCCCTACTATGCCAAGCAGAAGATGGCTGTTCATCCCGATGACCTGAAGGAGCTGCGCGCCGTTGCCAAGAAGATGTTCTCCAAGCACGAAGGCCCCGGCCCCGACTGGATGCCCGACGGTGCTGAGGAAGTAACCAAGCTGCTGGCCACCACCTTTGGCCGTGAAGACTTCTGGGGCCTGCTGCTGAACCCCGGTCACCTGACCCCCGGCTTCCAGAACATCATCCGTGACGGCTACGGAAAAATCCGCAAGCAGGCACAGGATTGGATGGATGCCCGCAAGGGTAACATCCAGGGTGACGACATGGATAAGTACCTGTTCTACAAGGCCGCCACGCTGGCCTGCGATGGTGCCATCACCCTGACCCGCCGTTATGCTGCCCTGGCCCGTGAAAAGGCTGAGGTTGCCGCTACCCCCGAAAGAAAGGCCGAACTGCTGAAAATGGCCGAGGGTCTGGATTGGATTGCTACCGAGCCTGCCCGCACCTTCTGGGAAGCCTGCCAGCAGACCATGATTTACAATGTATTCCTGAAGGTTGACAACGACCCCGGTGTAACCTCCATGGGCCGTTTTGACATGTACACCTGGCCCTTCCTGAAAAAGGATCTGGAAGAGGGTACCATTACCTTGGAATATGCACAGGAGCTGGTTGACGCCTTCTTCCTGAAGCTGAACCTCTTCTACGGCGGCGGCATGGGCAAGCGCGCCCAGACCACCGGCGTTGGCAACACCTACCAGCACACCACCATCGGCGGCTGTGATCCCATCACCGGCGAGGATGCCACCAACCCCGTTTCCTTCATGGTTTTGGAAACCATCACCCGTCTGAAGCTGCATGACCCCACCATCTCCCTCCGTGTCAGCAAGAACACCCCTGCTGAAATGTGGGAATGCGCTCTGGAAACCACCAAGCGCATCGGCGGTCTGCCCCTGTTCCAGAATGAAGAGGTTATTATCCCCGGCGTTATGCGTGAGCTGGGCTTCTCTCTGGAGGATGCCCGTGACTTCTCCATCATCGGCTGCCAGGAAATTGTTGGCTCCGGTACCGACTACCCCGCCCCCAACGGCATGTCCATGGGTCACAACGGCATGTACTGGCCCATCGTTCTGGACATGGCCATCAACAACGGCATCAACCCCATGAACGGCCAGCAGGCACCCGCCGAGTATTGCTCCGGCTACCTGCATGAGATGAAGTCCTTTGACGAGCTGAAGGCCGCCTTTGAAAAGCTGGGTAAGTGGATTCTTGACTGGTCCGCTACCGTTAACAACTATTCCTGCCACGAGCAGCCCCGCCTCTTCCCCTTCCCCAACCTGTCCATTTCCACCACAGGCTGCATGGAAAAGGGTAAGGACGTTTCTGCCGGCGGCGCCCGCTACAACTCTTACGGCGGCGTAGCTACCGGTCTGGCCACCGTTGCCGACTCCCTGACTGCTCTGAAGTACATGATTTTTGACCAGAAGCTGGTAGACGCCAAGACCTATCTGGATGCCGTTCTGGCCGACTGGGACCGCTATGAGCCCCTCCGTCCGCAGATTATCAACGAAGCCCCCCATTACGGCAACGCTGATCCCTATCCCGATGCGCAGATGACCTATCTGATGGACTTCTACTACAACACCAGCCGCGCCTACTCCACCGCCCGCTGCAAGGTTTACAAGTGCGGCATGTTTGGTGCTGCTGACCACGTTCAGCAGGGTGAAATGACCTGGGCTACCCCCGATGGCCGTAAAGCCTACACCCCCATTGCCGACGCCTGCAGCCCCGTACAGGGCCGCGATGTCACCGGTCCTACCGGCGTATTCGCCTCCTCAGTATGCTTTGACCACTCCCGTTACATGGATGGTCTGGCTGTTAACCTGAAGATTCATCCCACCGCCCTCCGTGGTGAGGCCGGCAACGAAAAGCTGAAGAACCTGACTCAGGCCTACTTTGAGCAGGGCGGCATGGAATGCCAGTACAACGTTGTTGACTCCGCCACCATGCGTGAAGCTCAGGCCAAGCCCGATGAATACCACAACCTGGTTGTTCGTATCGCCGGCTATTCTGCTTACTTTGTTGACATGACTCTGGAAATGCAGAACGACGTTATCGCCCGTGCCGAGCACAGCTTCTAATCCACTGATATAGCCAAGAAGGCACCGCCAACAGGCGGTGCCTTCTTTGTTTGGTAAAAAGAATTTCCGGGGATGCGCTATCGGTTTGTGGATTGGCTTTAATAGTCTTCGTTCATAAAGGTCATGTTCAGCATTTGCTGGTAGTAATCTGCCAGCTTTGCCTGATTATCCTCACTTACCAAATCAGACCAGCCGCCGTAGTTCAAAACGGCATTTTGAATACTACCATACTGGGTGCTTCCTCCAAAAGCGCCAAGTTCAAAGGATCGCATCACATTTTTCAACATGGCTGTATTATCCGTTACCACAGAGCCGATGACACATTCGTTTTGGCCCAAAAGGTCCGCAGGCTGACCGATATCAAATACCTCCACCTTGCCGGCGGCTTCATTGTGGGAATCAATGGCCGTACGGGTGCCGCTGTCAACCGCAGAAGCATCTCCGAAGAATACATCGGCCCCCTGTTCCATCATGGCAGAGGCCAAGCTTTCGCCCTTGCCTGCATCGTCAAAGCTACCGGCATATACGGAATCCAGAACGGTAACGGTTTTGCCCTCTTCAGCGGCAACAAAGCCGGCGGCATCGCAAAAGGCCTTGTACTTCACGCGAGAGGATTCCAGCTCAGCACCGCCGATAAAGGCAAGCACACCGGTCTTGGTTTGCAGGGCAGCCAAGGTGCCGGCCATACGGCCAATCTGCTCCGGAGAAGGCATTACTGCTACCACGTTGCAGTTTGTCGCCAACATGGAGGTGCGAGCAAAACCGTTCAGCAGAGCAAAGGCCACGTCCGGATACTCTTCAGCCAATTGAAGGACAACATCATTATACTGCTCGCCTGTAGCATAAATCATAGTCACGCCCTGAAGGCAAAAATCCTTAATGGCATCGTAGCTCTCGCTGTCCGGAACAGAATCCTTATAATCGGTCTTCCAGCCCAGGCTGTCAGCCGCCTCCACCATGCTGTGATAGCAGCTTTCACCCCAGCCGCCATCGTTAATGGAAGAGGAGCACACCATGGCAATGGTATATTCCGTTCTTTCTTCCTCCGTCTTACTGCCACAGGCCGTAAGGCCGAATAACAGCAGCATTGCTAACAAAAGGGCCATCCACTTTTTCATAGTAAACCTCCTGTTTTTCCATGTAATTTTCTATATGCCGCACTATCGCTGCATGCTTTCTTATAATGGGGGAAACCGAAAAAACA
>JAKSQI010000093.1 GCA_024404215.1 Oscillospiraceae bacterium | reverse complement strand
CCTGTCCCGCTCTGCTTTGGCCCGGGGAACGGAGGGCTTTATCCTGCGTTTGCGCAACAGCCTCTTCCGCCACGTGCAGTACCTTCCCTTTTCCTGGCACACAGACAACCTGACCGGGGATATCATTCAACGCTGTACCTCCGATGTGGAAACAACCCGGAATTTCATTGAAAAACAGCTTATTGAGCTCATTCGCACCATTCTGCTTTTGCTGGCTGCTTTCCTTATCATGTTCACCCTGGATACAGTCATGGCTTTGGTGTGCGGCATCTTTGTGCCCATCATTGTTCTCTACTCCGTCCTCTTCTATCGTCGGGCTTACAAGAAATTCATGGCCTGTGACGAGGCCGAGGGAGACCTGATGGTTAAGGTTCAAGAGAACCTCACCGGCGTGCGAGTGGTTCGGGCCTTTGGTCGGGAAGCCTACGAAATGGATACCTTTGACGAAAAGAACAACATCTATGCGCAGAAATGGCTGGATATGGGCTATATTCTAGGCATATTCTGGGGGTTGGGCGATGTGGTTTCCGGTCTGCAGCTGCTGGCTGTGGTGGCCGTTGGCGCCCTGCTGGTGGTTCGAGGCCGCATTACCCTGGGAACTCTGCTGGTTTTCATCAGCTACACCCAAACCATTGGCGGCCCGGTTCGTCAAATGGGACACCTGCTTTCCGAAATGAGCCGTACCGGCGTTGCCCTCCAGCGCATTCAGGAGGTCATCCAAGCAGAAGAGGAGAGCTTTGACGAAAACGGCAGTCAGCCGTCGCTGAACCGGGATATAACCTTCAGCCATGTTACCTTTGCTTATGACGACCGTCCGGTGCTGGAGGATGTCAGCTTTACTGTGCCGGCAGGCTCCGTCTTTGGCATATTGGGTGGAACCGGAAGCGGAAAATCTACCCTGACCTACCTGCTGAACCGCCTGTACGACCTACCGGAGAATCAGGGCAGCATCACCATTGGCGATGTGGACATCCACAGCATAGATCTGCCATACCTCCGTCGAGGCGTTGGTTTAGTTCTTCAGGAGCCCTTTCTCTTTTCTAAAACTATAGCTGAAAACATCGGCATTGCTGCTGAGGACCAAAGTCCGGAGGCTATCCGGAAGGCGGCCGATCTGGCCTCCATTGACGAAGATATCCAAAGCTTCCCCCAAGGCTACGACACCATGGTTGGCGAACGGGGTGTAACTCTGTCCGGCGGTCAAAAGCAGCGGGTGGCAATGGCCCGCACCCTAATGCTGAAGAGTCCCATTGTAGTCTTTGATGACAGCATGTCCAACCTGGACATGCAGACCGATGCCCGCATCCGTGATGCCCTCCGTGAGGGAACCGGCAGCAGCACTTTAATTCTGGTTTCCCACCGCATCAGCACGCTGATGAACGCCGACCGAATTTTGGTTCTGGATAAGGGCCGTGTGGCCCAGTGCGGCAGCCACCGGGAGCTAATGGCTCAGGATGGCATTTACCGTCGGGTGTATGACCTGCAGTCCGGCAGCTCAGAAAGGAGGGAAGACCATGGATGAAAATAGCGCCTCCCGCTTCAGCCCCGGGGCATGGAAGCGGAGTCTGCCCTATGTTAAAAAATACCGAAAAACGGCAGCCATGATTGTAGGCTTCATGCTGCTTTCCTCCATTGGAGAGGCCGTCTATCCCCTGTTCACCAGCTATGCGGTTAACCATTTCATCACCCCCGGCACAACAGAAGGAATCCTGCGCTTTGTCCTTGGCTTTTTTGCCGTTTTGCTCATTGGGGGCTTCGGTGTTATTATTTACTGCCGCAATGCTCTGGTATTGGAGATTCGACTTGGACAGGAGCTGAAGCGTGACTGCTTCCGTCGGCTTCAAGAGCTTTCTTTGGACTATTACAGCAGCCACTCCGTAGGTAATCTTCTCTCTCGCGTCATGTCTGATACGGACCGTATCAGCGGCGTGATTGCCTGGGGCATCATCAATTTTCTCTGGCATCTCTGCTATATTTTGGCAGCCTTTATCAGCATGCTTCTGCTGAATCCCCGTTATGCCCTTCTTCTGCTGCTTTTGATTCCCCTTGTAGGCTTTTTCACCTGGCTTTTCCAGAAAAAGCTTTTGGTGCTGAACCGACGGGTTCGGGTTATTAACAGCCGCATCACCGGCGCTTATAACGAAGGCATCACCGGGGCCAAGGCCAGCAAAACCCTGGTCATTGAGGAATCCAACTGCAAGGATTTCGGCGTGTTTACCTCCGAGATGTACCGCCGCAGCGTTCACCGCTCCCAGCTGGCCGCCGTTCTCATGCCTTTGGTCATGCTCTTCGGCTATCTGGCCGTTGCCGGCATTCTGCACACCGGAGGACGGGATGTAATGAGCGGTCTGGTGAACTACGGTGTGCTGTCCGCCTTCATCTCCTATGCCGTGTCCATCATCAACCCCATCGTAGAAACCACCGCTGTCATTAATGACCTGAACACGGCTCAGGCCTGCATGGAGCGGGTCAACGACCTAATTGGTGAGGCCTGCACCATCACCGATACCCCGGAGGTTGAAGCCCGCTACGGAGATTGCTTCCGGCCCAAAACCGAGAACTGGGAGCCCATCCAAGGGGAAATCACCTTTGACCATGTCTGGTTCCGCTATCCCGGCAGCGAGGAATACATTTTGGAGGATTTCAACCTCCACATTCCGGCAGGTACTACGGTAGCCCTGGTTGGCGAAACCGGGGCCGGTAAATCCACCCTTGTGAATCTGGTCTGCCGTTTTTACGAGCCTACCCGAGGCCGCATTCTCATAGACGGAAGGGACAGCCGGGAACGCAGCCAGCTTTGGCTGCACTCTTCTCTGGGTTATGTTCTGCAGGATCCTCACCTGTTCTCCGGCAGCCTGGCAGATAATATCCGCTATGGCCGTCTGGACGCCGACGACGAGGCGATTCGGCAGGCTGCTGAACTGGTTTCCGCTGACCGTGTTGCCGCCCGCTTGCCGGGAGGCTATGATGAACCCGTAGGGGAAAGCGGCGACCGTCTCTCCACCGGTGAAAAGCAGTTGGTTTCCTTCGCCCGTGCCTTGCTCGCAAACCCGGCCATCTTTGTGCTGGACGAAGCTACCTCCAGCATTGACACGGAAACCGAGGCCCTCATCCAAAAGGCCATTGGCCGTATCTTGGAAGGCCGAACCAGCTTTATTATCGCCCACCGTCTGTCCACTATCCGCCATGCGGACCTGATTTTGGTGGTGGACGACGGCCGCATCCTGGAACGAGGCACCCATGAGGAGCTGCTGGCCCTTTCCGGCCGCTATGCTGCTCTCTGTGAGGCCATGCGTATCCGGGAGGAGGAGGACAAGTCTCCCTGAGTTCCCGCCTGTATTCAGACACAGAAAGGCCCTGCCACGTCGGCAGGGCCTTTGTTTGGGCAAAATCAGGCATCGTCCTCTTGATAGCTCAGCCAGGGATTGTCGGAATTCGGATCCGTCGGGTCCCACCCCCGGCACTGGGTATCGGAGCTGATTGTAGGCGCTGTAGGCTTTCCCAAAGGACCGGCGATAGCAGAGTTATAGAACTCAACACCGGCAATCAGGGATTGATTCTCATAAATCCACAGGGCATCCTTCACCTGAAGGCGAATGCAGCCCAAAGAACAGGCCGTGCCCAGCTTGTCAAATTCCCAATACTCCAGAGAGGATGGGTCATAACGGGTCAGATAAGGAACGGAATGGAAAAGAATGTTTCCGCTGATTTGGGTCACGTAATAGCCGTTCACGTTTCCCTTCAGTCCCAGCCATTCCCAGCGGTTGGTCCGGGAAATATCATACACACCGGACTGGGGGGTGTCCGTTCCGGTAGAGCAAATCATGGCCATGGTGGGCTGGGTGTAGTTTCCTTCTTCATCCCTGCCATAGATGGTGACGGTATTCATCTGGCAATTGACTTTGATATAATACTCCTTTCCCTCCTGCCCCGCAGGGTCCGAGGGCAGAGCCGTAGCTAAAGCCTCTTCCATCTCTTCCGGTGATATCATCTCATCATCAAAGTTTTCTTCTTCTTCCGGCTGCTCTTCCTCCGGGGGCACTGTTTCTTCAGCAGGAACCTTCTCCAGCTGCTCACCCTCCGCCAGGGTTTCTTCCACCCCGGGCTCTTCCTTGTCCGGGTTGACAAGCTCCCCTTCTTCAATCCGACTGCAGCTGCAGAGAAGCAGCAGACAGGCAGCCGCCAGCAGGGCAGCAATCCGTTTTCTGTTCACAGGCCTTAGTCCTCCTTATTGTCAATGTCTTCCGTTCTTTGACGCTATTGTACACAGTTTTGTTCCCTCTGTCCACAAAAGAAAAGGGCAGCCTCCCTTTGGGAAGCTGCCCCGGGTTTTAGATTTTAGCCGCTTCTTCTGCCGTAAGAACCGGGAAATCCGGTTTACCCTCCATGGTTTCCGGGTGTGCCAGGTAGCCCTTCAGACGACCAAAAGCCTTAGAGAAATAAGCACCGCTGCAGATACGCTCATCCATAACCACGCCAATGGGAATGCAGCGATCATGGACAATCTCTCCTCCCGCACGGCGGGGAACCTCACGCAGGTTACCCATGGTCATGGCAACACTGGTAGAGCCGAAATCATACACATGGTGATAAATGTGATTGGTACGAATGCTGGCCAGGTTGGAAATCAGCAGACTGGCATGAAAGGGACTGACCTTAACCAAAGCATTGGGCAGCATGTTATGACGGTCCAGAAAGCGGAGAACAGCCAAAGCCAGACCCATAAAGCCGGGAATACCCAAAATAACCTTCATGATACGGTCCAGGGCCTGGTCCTCATCAAAGCGGTTGTTTACAATATAGTCATCAATCTTCCGCTGAACCTCAAAAACATCGTCATCCATATTAAAAACGATTTTAGACATGGTATCCCCTCCGCCGGGACGGAGGACAACCATGGATACCGTAAAGTCTTTATGCTGGAACACCTTTTTACCGCCGACAAAACGGTTCAGCATGGGGTATTCAGCAGCCGTGCGAAGATAGGCGGCAATAACCAGGCCAACGTGGCTGAGAGCAATGCCTTCCTTCCGCTTTTCGTTGATATACTGCTTCATGGGCTCCACGGGCATGTCCAGGGTAATCATGTTCATGGCGTCATAGCGCTTGGTTAAAAAATAAGGAATCAGCGAATACATGGGATCCGTAACCTTAATCTTGATACCGTCGGGTCTCATAAACGCACCTCCGTTTGTTCAAAAATTGTTCATAATTGGGCTTATTTTATCAAATTCTATCTCTTTTGTCAATGAAAGGTCAAGGAAACCCGGGTCCGTTCTCCTTGACGGTGGGGAAACCCTTAGGTAGAATAAAGCAGAGGTGACTCCTATGAAACTTTATCTCATCCGCCACGGTGAATCCATAGGCAATCAACAACAGCTGCTATTCGGTCATTCCGACCATCCCCTGACCCCACTGGGCCGGGAACAGGCAGCCCGGGTTAAGGAAAAGCTTGCCGGGATTTCCATTGACCGCTGCTTCTGCAGCCCATTAAAACGGGCCCATGAGACAGCCCGTATCTGCTTTGAAGGCCGGCAGATTCCCTTAATACCCTGCCCGTCCCTGCAGGAGCAGGACATGGGCCTCTACGAAGACATGGACTTTCCTACCCTGCAGAAGGAGCATCCGGAGGTTATGCAGGCCGTCATGAAGGACTGGTATACCTATTGTCCGGAAGGTGGAGAAAGCTACCGGCAAGTCTGCCAGAGAGTAGTCAGCTGGCTGGATACTTTGGCAGAGGAAACCGGCAGTCTGGCCATTGTAGCCCACAACGGCTCCCTTTCTGCTCTGGCCGCTCATCTGCTCTGTCAGGACGTTTCCCGATTTGACCGCTTTTATTTTCAGCACGGCTGCTACTCCGTTATAGACTGGAAGGAAGGCGGACGCAGCCACCCGGTTCTCCGCTGCTTTAATGTATAACTACCGCCCCTGCCCCTTTCCGGCCGCAGGGGCATTTCCGTCTCCGCATACGTCCCCCATTCTAAACACCTGCCTACCGGACACGCGACCTTCGTAAGCTCGTCTAACACTTATTTCGTTCATCGGCCGGACCTTAATGCGCTTGTATAACACTTTGCACGCCCGCCTATCGGCCTTCTTTCGTCCGCTGGCCTCCCCCCCGTCCACGCAAAAGAGCCGACCTTTTAGGTCGGCTCTTTGGCGTGGAAGAGTTTCTGTTATTTAGCGGCCTTTTCCGCTTCATATTTCGCGGTTTTCGCCTTTTCGGCTTCGGCGGCACGCATTTCCTGGTTGGCCTTCGAGAGCGCTTCGGTTTTGCGCGCGGCTTCTTTTTCTTCGGCGGCTTTAATCTTATTGGCTTCAA
>JAKSQI010000092.1 GCA_024404215.1 Oscillospiraceae bacterium | reverse complement strand
TGTTGTGATGACCGGCGCGGGAGCTACCTATCCTTATGGCAAGGATCCTAAGGATACCAACATCCGTATTGCTCCCTCTTATCCCTCCTTGCAGGATTTGTCTTTGGCCATGCAGATTTTCACCTGCATCGTTAAGCTGGTTAGTGTAGAGAAGCTGCTGGAAGAGAAAACAGCATAAGAATGTGTAAAGGGCGCCTGCCGCGGCAGGTGCCCTTTTTCGGTGTGCTTTTCTTGTGTGCCATGGTCCCTTATGCTATAATCAAAAAGGAAAGGGGGATGTACCGGTGGACTATTTGCAAAGAAACGGGCAGCCGGTTTGTCTGTATATAGCGCCCGATGCGGAGCCGGACCGGGCTGCTGCGTTAGCTAAGAATGCGGCCTTCTATCCCTTGGATTGCCCGCCGGAGGAAGGCCGGGGTGTTTGGCTGCTGCTGAACCGGGGTGGTCTCTCTCTAACCGATGGCGTTTTGGTCCTAAAGGGCGATTTTACAGAGCTTTTGCCCCGTTTGAAGAACGGGCGGCTGCAGGGGGAACTGCTGGTAAAAGCGGCGAAAATTAAGCATCCGGAAAAACCTCTTAAGGCCATCGATGCTACTGCCGGCCTGGGGGAGGATGCTCTGCTTCTGGCAGCCTCCGGTTTTCATGTAACCCTCTGCGAACAAGACCCTGTTATTGCTGCCCTTCTGGCAGATGCCCTCTGCCGGGCGGACAGGATACCTGAACTGGCAGAGACGGTATCTCGCATGACCCTGCAGGAGGGAGACAGCATCTCCATGCTTCAAGGAATGCATGAGGCTCCGGATGTAGTTTATCTGGACCCTATGTTTCCGGAACGGAAGAAAAGTGCCTTGATAAAAAAGAAATTTCAGCTGCTGCATTACCTGCAGGCTCCCTGTGAAAATGGGGAAGAGCTGGTAAGGGCTGCCTATGCCGCGGGCCCTCGTAAGGTAATTATTAAGAGACCCCTGAAAGGAGAGTGGCTTGCCGGAATAAAGCCCGGCTACAGCATCAGCGGCAAAGCTGTCCGCTATGATTGTTTGATTCCGCCACCGAAATAAAAAGAGACGCTGAGCTATTTGTCAGCGTCTCTTTTTATGGCTTTTTGGCAATAACAAACCAGGTCATGGCCCTGCTGCTGTCATCCTCTGTCAGGTGGTGCCGGCAGACGATGGAGGTAAAGCCTGCCTGTTCCAGAAGGCGGCAGATGTCCTCCGGCTGATGAACCATTTCGCGGATGTGCTCTTCACAGGTAAGAACGCCCTGATCGTAAACCCTAACACAGAGGTGAACAAGGCCATTTTCTTCATGGGTAATAGAGAACTGACCTTTTACGGTATCGCTGTAATCCAAGTCCACTATGCCGCTTTCTTCTGTTTCCTTCTCGTTAAGGATATCGAAAAGAAAGTATCCCCCGGGATTCAAGGCGGTGAATACCTGCCGGAAGGCCTGAGCGACGTCTGCCAGGTTCGGAATGTGATTTAGGGCATCTCCGGTGCAGGTAACCAAGTCAAAAGAGCGGGGAGCCTGCCAGGTAATCATGTTGCCTATCTCATAGGCTAGCTCAGGCCGACGGGAGCGGGCGATGGCTATCATGTTTTCGGATAAATCCACTCCCAGAGTCTCCAGTCCGCGGTCCGCCATGATTTCACACAGGATACCGGTACCGCAGCCAATGTCCAGCAGAGAATCGGCCTGAATGCCGTTTTCTTCCAGCCACCGAATCAGCTGGCCGGCAAAGGCCTCCGGATAATAGTTCCAGCCGAATTCGTTATAAATTTTACTGAAGGCTTCTCCATACATGGGCTTAATCCTTTCTGTTTTCCGGTGTTTTTGCAAAGGTGGCAGCGCAGACCATGTCGGCCCCGGCCTCCAGGAGAACTCTGGCACATTCGGACAGGGTCGAGCCGGTAGTAATAACATCGTCAATAAGTAAAATGCGCTTTCCGGCAACATCCATGCCGGGGTGCAGAGTATAGGCGCCCTTAATGTTGCTTCGGCGGGCGTCCCGTCCCTGCATGGAGGATTGGGCGGCTGCGTCTCGGACTTTATCCAAGACCTGAATCAAAGGCACCCTCAGGTCTTCTGCTATCTGTTTGGCTATTCCCCGAGCCTGGTCGAAGCCACGTTGGGCCCGCCTTTTTTTGCTCAGGGGAACCCAGCTTATGCAGTCAAAGCTTAATGAGCCCTCTTCCTGCAGGCAGGTGGCGATGTAATGGCCCAAGGGGATGGTCAAGGCTTCTGTCCGACCAAATTTCATGCGCAGAACAGCCGTACGAACCATATCCTGGTACAGAAAGGGGGAGATGCAGGCGGTAAAGAAATCTCCTCTGCTCTCACAATCAGCCCCGGTCAGCCGGGGGAGAAGGGGACGGCATTCGTGACAGGCTAAGCTGTCATCCCCATCCGGCTTCCAAAGCAGTTTGCCGCAGAAGGTACATCGCGGGGGAAACAGCAGATTCAACAGACCGGTAAAAGGCTTCATGGCCATCCTCCCTTCCAAGAATGCCTTTAGTATAAAAATACAAAGGGAAAAAGTCAATTCTGCATTTTCTTTTCTGCCGGGTTATTTAAGTCTTGAACATCCCTCTTTTATCTACTATAATAGTCAGGCTATTGTTTCACGGGGTGTGTTATATGAAAAAATGGATTTATCTGCTTATGGCAGTGATGATTGCCCTGCTTTGTTCGGGCTGTGGGGGAATTCGCAGTCCCGAAGCCATTGAGGGCAGCCGAATCGGCGTTCTGGAAAACAGCTCATCTGAGCTTTATGCCTCTCTTCACGGTACGGTAAAGGCCTACGCCTCGGCCGGGGAACTGGTGTCAGCTTTGAAATCCGGCAGCATTGACTGCATTCTGGCGGACAGTCGCCAGCTGAAAACCATAACTAAGGGCCATCCCTTCCTGACCGAGCTGGACCAGCCCCTGGCGGAATCCTATTTTCGCATTGCGGCTGCCGCCGATAATCCGGCGCTGGCGGAGCAGCTGAACCGGGCCATTGCCGCACTTACGGAAAACGGAACCCTGGAAAGCATTGTGAAGGGCCACTTTAAGGATGCCGGCTATGTCTATGACTGCCGACTTCCGGAGGATGATGACCGCTGTGTTACGGTTGCGGTGAACACAGGCCTGGGCATATACTGCTATCTTGACAGCGACGGGAATCCCGCCGGCATTGATGTGGACGTGATGCGGGCCATTTGCTCCTGGCTGGATATCACCTGTGAGTTTTATCCGGTAACCGGAGAGGAGCTGATACCAACAGTAAAAAACGGTGCCTGTCAGCTGGCCATAGGAGGGATTACGTCCTCTGCCGATTCGGCGGATGCCTGTCTGATGACGGACTATTACAGCAGCAGCCTTCAGAAGGTTATCGTTCGCTGATGTATGACTTCAAAGCGCAGAGTTATTTGCTCTGCGCTTATTCTCATGAGAGGCCGGTGCTTGCTATTATTGTCCGGATTTAGTATAATAGTAACATGATTGTTACTTTTAAGGAGTTCCTTCATTGAAAAAAAGACTAACAGCGGGCATCCTGGCTTTGGCTCTGTGGCTGACCTTGATACCCCTTTCTTTACAGAAGGCGGAAGCTACCCAAAGCTGCTCTGCCCAATTCCGCAGTGGATACAGCCTTACCGGCAATGGCGCCGATGATTTGGTTGCGGTTGCAGCGGCTCAGGTTGGCATGCGAACCGAGGATTTCGGTTATACGGAAGACTGGTGTGCTGACTTCATTGCAGACTGTGCCACGCTGGCCGGACTGTCCAAGCTGATTCCTGCCAACGGGGCTGTATCTGCCATGCGCAGTGCGGTCATTGCTGCCGGGTCTCAGTACTGGGAGTATACCGCAGCGGATACGATTAACAATATAAAAAAGGGCGATATCATCGTTTTGGAAACCAACCGTCATATTGCGATAGTTGAGTATGTGGATTCTCAGGGCATTCACTGCCTGGACGGCAACTGGGGCAGTGCAACCCCCATGGTTACCCGGGTTCTGCGGTCCTTTGATAACAACTCGAATACTGACTGGCATCAGTATATTACCATGGTGCTGCGGCCGGCCTATGCGGCAAAGCATACTGTATCCTTTCAAACCAATTATTCCGGCGGAGAGGCGATTGCAGCTCAGACGGTATCGGACGGTGGCTGCCTGGGCAGTCTGCCAAAGCCAATTCGTGAGGGCTACGCCTTCCTTGGCTGGTTCAGTGACCCGGAGGATGGAGAAGCTTTTACCGTCAACACTCCGGTTTACAACGATTTGACGCTGTATGCCCACTGGGGCTTTTTAGAGGCGGGGAACAGCTGTGGGGATTCGGTCTCTTGGTCGCTTTCTGATGGTGTACTCACGATTTGGGGTAATGGTGCCATAAAGGATTAGACGGGGCTTGACCAGCGCTGGTCGGCCACGGATCAGCCTATCTGCAGCATTCAGATAGAAAATGGCGTTACTGGTGTTGGACGAATGGCTTTTGCAGGCTTGAGCCAGGTGGAAAGTGTGGATTTGCCCCCATCTCTGCAGACCATCGGGGAACGGGCTTTTATTGGCTGCAGCAGCCTGCGTTTCTTGACCCTTCCGGAAAACCTGACATCCATCGGGATCATGGCTTTTGCCTACTGTGGGCATGTGACGGATATTATCCTTCTTACTCCGGAAGCATATATTGCCGGGGATGCTTTTATGGGGGTTACCGCGCTGGTCACCTACAGCCGACTCTCTCAATGGACGGAGAGCAGGCAGCAGGGCTACGGAGGCAGCCTAATCTGGCAGCAGGAAACACTGCGGGGGGATGCCAATGGAGACGGAACGCTGAATTTGGCAGATGTTTCCGCACTTTTCCGCATCATCTCCGGTCAGGTGCCCTTGTCCGTTGACCAAAAGGCCTTGGATATGGATGGAAACGGCTATCTGTCCCTCAAGGATGTGTACCTTCTCTATCAAATTGCAACATAAAAAAGAAAAGACACCGCCCGGTGCGGTGTCTTTAGGGATTCGCCCCTTCCGGCGGATCCTTCTTTTTTTTCACAAAATAGAGAATGGCTTTAAAAACAATCAGCAGGCTCCAGCCGATGCCGGTGGCCAGTGCGACACCATTAAGTCCAAGGCTTGGGGCCAAAAGCCAAGCCAGAAGAGCCCGAAAGGACACCTGACCAATGGTACCGGCCATAAATACGTCGTTTTCTCCGGCCCCACGATTCCAACCGGTAAAAGCGGTGTTGACAAAGCATGTGATATAGAAAAGGGAAACCAGCTGCAGCTAGCTCCTTCCGCAGGTCATACCGCTGCTTCCGTTGAGAAATAGGCCTACAGTAGCTCCGCTTGTTACGTACATAAGGCCGGAAATAATCAGGGAAGAGAGGAGGGAGATAACCAACCATTTTCGGAAACCCTCCCTGGCACGTCTGCGCTCTCCAGCCCCTAGGTTTTGGGCGACAAAGACAGATAGGGCCTCGCCTCCGCTGACGGCAAAGGTATTAGCTATGTTTTCAATCCGGCTTCCGGCGGTGAAGCCGGCAATGGCCTCAAGTCCAATGGTGTTAACAACTCCCTGTACCAGCAGCTTGCCGATATAGAGGCTGGACTTATTTAATGCGGAAATCAAAGAATATACAGCGGTCTGCCTTAAAAGGTTAGGGTCAATGGTTCGGTCTTCCCGACGGAAGATAAGAAAGGACCGGTACCTGAAAATATAGACCAGACAGCAGAGAGCGCTGAAAAGCTGAGCCAGAACGGTAGCTAATGCCGCCCCGGTGACGCCCATGGCCAGAGGACCCACAAAAAGCAGATCTAACCCAATGTTTAGGATAACGGACAGAATCAAAAACAGGGTAGCTTTGTCAGTGTTGCCTACAGCTCTTAATGCCCCGGCCCCCAGGTTGTAGAGAAAGGCGGCGGGCATGCCTAAAAGGATAACCAGCAGATAGCGGGCGGCTCCTTCCATAAGGGCTTCCGGTGTTGCGATTAAAGCTAAAAGCGGGCGAATCAGCAGCAGGGCCGGAATGGCAATTAAAAGGGTAAAAGCCAGACCGAAAATGGTAGCCATCCAGCTTTCACAGCGTAGCTTCTTTTCATTTCCGGCTCCGTAAAGGGATGCCATGACAATGGAAATACCAGTGCAGGCGCCGCTGATGATGAAGAGAAAGAGATTCATGACAGTTCCCGCTACACCAACAGCCGAGAAGGCGATTTCACCTGCCAATCGCTGTACAATCAGAGTATCTGCGGCATTATAAAGCTGCTGTAGAACACTGCCCAAAAGCAAGGGTGCAGCCAGTACCAGCAGCTGCCGGGTTATAGGACCGGAGGTCAGTATACGATTCTTTGTCTGAGCCAAGGCACATACCTCCCCCTGACTTCAATGGTAAAAAGCCTTGCCGCAGGATAGCGG
>JAKSQI010000091.1 GCA_024404215.1 Oscillospiraceae bacterium | reverse complement strand
CCATCAAGTACATGTGCTTTGATAAGAAGCTCTGCACCACCCGTGAGCTCTACGACGCCGTCATGGCTAACTGGGAGGGCTATGAGAATCTCCGACAGACCATTCTGGCAGAGGTACCCCACTTCGGTAACAACGACCCCTACGCCGACGAGGAAATGAAGTGGATCACCAACACCTACTATGATGTCTGCAAAATGCTCTACAGTGAGCGCACCGACAACTACAAGGCCGGCCTCTACGGTGCTTCCGACCATATCCGTCAGGGCAAGTCTGCCTGGGCCACCCCCGACGGCCGCAAAACCGGTGAGCCCATCGCCGATGCTTCCTCCCCCGCTCAGAGCCGGGATAAGTTCGGCCCCACGGCTGTCATGATCAGTGAAACCGTAATTGAGCCCAAGTTCATGGATGGTCTGGCCTTGAACATCCGCATGCACCCCTCGGTTCTTTCCAACGAAGGCGGCATTGCCAAGCTCCGTGACATGACCAAGACTTACTTTGAACTGGATGGCATGGAGGTGCAGTATAACGTGGTTGACACCGCCACTCTGCGTGCTGCCCAGGAGGACCCCGGTGCCTATAAGAATCTGGTTGTCCGCATTGCCGGCTACTCCGCTTACTTCATTGAGCTGGGTCTGGACCTGCAGAACGACATCATTGCCAGAAGCGAAAACACCATCTGATTGAAATCACAGACAGAACCCCCTGCCGCGGCAGGGGGTTCTCTTGCTTTTGCCCCATTCCCTTCATTGACAGGCAGGGGATTTGGTAATAAAATAAGGCTAAGCATAATTTTTAATATGGAGGTATGCGTCATGTATCAGTTCAGACCTGTTGCCCCCCGGGTTGAAGCCTATCATCAGCGGGTTCGTGACAGAATCTTTTACCCCGATTCCGAGATTGCCCTGATTACTACTGAGGCCTTTAAAAAGTATGAAACCATGGTTCCCCTCATCCGCAAGTGCAAGGTTCTCTATGAAATCTGTTCCAAGATGACCCTTCGCGTAGAGGATGACTGTCTTTTTGTTTCTAACCGCGGCAAGAGCTTTGCCGGTATCGGCCCCCACGTTATGTGGCAGGGTGCCGGCTGGATTCCCCGAATTGTTGGCTCCGGCCAGTGGGGCGAGGTTCAGGAAGACGGCTACTATCACAGCCCTGATGAGGAAATGCTGAAGTTCCGGGTTCACCCGGATGACCTCAAGGCACTGCAGGATATTGAGGAGTTTTGGAAGACCCGTACCGTAACCTCCATCGCCAACTCCTGGATGCCGGAAGGCTACGAAGACTTCTGCAAGCTGGAGGTTTGCAAAAATGTTCCCGGCGCTGATGTAATGCAGATGACTGCCGGTCACCTGACCCCGGGTTATCCCAAGCTGCTGAGCCTGGGTATTGCCAAGGTCCGCAAGCAGGCCTCTGACTGGGTTGCGGAGCACAAGTATAACCTCATGGGTATTGACGTCCGGAAGAACCTCTTCTACGAAGGCGTTATCATCATGTGCGACGCCTTTACGGTTCTGGCCAACCGCTATGCCGACCTCTGCGCCGAAAAGGCTGCTGCCTGCGCTGACGCTGAACGCAAGGGCGAGCTGGAAATGATGTCTGCCGGTCTGCGCAACATTGCTACCAACACCCCCAACAGCTACTGGGAAGCCCTGCAGCTGATGATGCTCTATCAGCTCTTCATCTATGAAGAGAACAAATACCCCGCTCCCTCCTTCGGCCGTTTGGACCAGCTGACCTGGCCCTTCCTGAAAAAGGATCTGGAAGAGGGTAAGCTGGACATGGACAAGGCCCAGTTTATTACCGACTATTTCTTCCTCCATGCCAACATGGCTTACGGCGGCATGCCCGGCAAGGGTCTGGCCGAAACCACCGGTATCGGCAATACCTACCAGCACACCACCATCGGCGGCATTGATCCCGACACCGGTGAGGATGCCACCAACCCTGTAACCTACATGGTTCTGGAGTCTGTGGGCCGTATCGGCCTCCACGACCCCACTGTTTCCCTCCGTGTAAACAAGAACACCCCCGCTGAGCTTTGGGAGTGCGCTTTGGAAACCACCAAGCTGGTAGGCGGTCTGCCCCTCTACCAGAACGACGAGGTTATCATCCCTGCCATTCTCCGGGAGATGAAGTTTGACCTCCGCGATGCCCGAGACTACTGCTTCATCGGCTGCCAGGAAATCACCGGCCACGGCAACGACTACTCCGCTGCCAACGGCATCTCTCCTCCCAACGCCAGCCTTCACTACGGCCCCCTGCTGGACATGGCCATTAACAACGGCGTAAACCCCTGGAACGGCCAGCAGAGCCCGGAGCACACCGGCTACCTCTATGAAATGAACTCCATTGATGAGGTTAAGGATGCCATGCGCAGGCAGATTGAGTTTGCTATGAAGGCTCAGGTTTCCTACGATAACTACACCGAGTACCTCACCGGCATGTATGCCCCCTGCGTAGCTTTGTCCATGTTCATGGATGGCTGCATGGAATCCGGCATGGACGCCACCTGGGGTGGCTGCAAGTACAACAGCTACGGCGGTACCGGCACAGGCCTGGCCACCATTGCCGACTCTCTCACCACCATCAAGTACATGTGCTTTGATAAGAAGCTCTGCACCACCCGTGAGCTCTACGATGCCGTCATGGCCAACTGGGAAGGCTACGAGAACCTGCGTCAGACCATTCTCACCGAGGTTCCTCACTACGGCAACAATGACCCCTATGCCGATGTTGAAATGAAGTGGATTACCGACACCTATTACAACACCTGCAAGATGCTCTACAGCGAGCGCACCGACAACTACAAGGCCGGCCTCTATGGGGCTTCCGACCACATCCGTCAGGGCAAGTCTGCCTGGGCCACCCCCGACGGCCGCAAGACCGGTGAGCCCATCGCTGATGCTTCCTCCCCTGCTCAGGGCCGCGACAAGTTTGGCCCCACCGCCATCATGATGAGTGCCACCAACTTTGATAACGGCAAGTTCATGGATGGTCTGGCCCTGAACATCCGCATGCACCCCTCTGTTCTTTCCAACGAAGGCGGCATTGAGAAGCTGCGTGACCTGACCAAGACCTACTTTGAATGCGGTGGCTCCGAGGTACAGTACAATGTCGTTGACACCAAAACCCTGCGGGCCGCTCAGGCTGACCCCGGTGCCTACAAGAATCTGGTTGTCCGCATTGCCGGCTACTCCGCTTACTTCATTGAGCTGGGTCTGGACCTGCAGAATGACATTATCGCCAGAAACGAAAACACCCTTTAATTCTCTTGTACGCAAAATCCCCCTCTTCTGACAGGGAAGCGCTCCTAAAACAGCAGTTCGGATAAGGCGCCTTTCTGCGGGGTGATAAAGAAAAACGAAGCGTGATATACCGCACCATAACGTTGCGGCATATCACGCTTCTTTTCCTTGTTTGGATTTCCGAATCAAAAGCCTTCAATCCATGGGCCCAAGCATTCCTTTTTATTTAGCCCTCGGCAGCTTCCAACGGTAATGAGCTGCCATTAACCGCAGCACAACAACTACGCCTGCCCCAATCAGGGTAGAAAGCCCCTGTCCGGCAAAGGGCCAAAGCAGGGCACAAAGCAGAGCCCCCACAAAGGATGCCGTAGCGTAGAAATGCTTAACCATAATGTACGGTGTGCTGCCGGCAAACAAATCCCGGAGCACTCCGCCGCCTACACCGGTTAAAACACCAACGAAAACAGCAAGAAACAGGGTGGGCTCCGTTAGGGCCGTAAAGGCTGCCTGTACTCCAACGGCAGTGAACACACCCAGCCCCAGGGAATCAATCACCCGTAGAATCAGGTCGTAAAGATGGCTTTTTGCCGTAAAAACACGCCGAACACGAGGGAAAAAGACCAGTATGGATACTCCTATAGCGGTTAGTGCGTATACCGGATGGACAAAGGCAGACGGCGGAATGCTCCCCAAAATCAAATCACGGATAATCCCGCCTCCCACAGCGGTTGTCATGCCAAGAAGAATGACCCCAAGGAGGTCCATCCTTTTTTCAATGGCAACCATGGCTCCGGAAACAGCAAAAGCGATGGTTCCCAATAGTTCCAATATAAAGATCACTGCTAATCCTCAAAAAGCGCCCGCTTCGGAATTCCGACAGCGGGCGGCTCTCTTTCTGTTTTATTCTCGGTTAAATTCGCTGAGACGAAGGTCCGGGTTTTTATTCAGGGCCCAGTTCACCGTCCAGCCGGAGGAGAAGAGCAGCAGATTGTTGCCCTTAAAGTCCTGCACCCATTTGGTGTCACTGGTCAGATTCAGAGAAGATACGTCAATTTCCTCGTTGTCAATCCAGCGGATGGTCTCATAGGGCAGGCTGCGGCGGCGGACATCCACGCCGTACTCGCTCTTCAGGCGGTACTCCAAAACCTCAAACTGCAGCACGCCAACAACACCTACGATAACCTCTTCCACGCCGGTAAAGGGCTCATGGAAAATCTGAATGGCACCCTCCTGAGCAATCTGCTGAATGCCCTTTTCAAACTGCTTGCGCTTCATGGTGTCCGTACGCTCAACAGCAGCAAAGTGTTCGGGGGCAAAGGTGGGAATGCCTTCAAAGGTAAGCTTTTTGGACTTCTCGCAGATGGTATCACCAATGGAGAAAATGCCCGGGTCAAACACACCGATGATGTCGCCGGCAAAGGCCTCATCAATGACGGCACGGTCCGAGGCCATCAGCTGCTGGGGCTGGGCCAGACGAAGGGGCTTGCCCCCCTGCATGTGGAAGTACTCCTTATCCCGCTCAAAGCGGCCGGAGCAGATGCGCATGAAGGCAATGCGGTCCCGGTGGGCCTTATTCATGTTGGCCTGAATTTTGAAAACGAAGGCAGAAAAGCTGTCATCAAAGGGATCCACAACCTCATCCCCGGCCAGACGAGGCAGGGGGGGCATGGTCATCTTCAAAAAGCTTTCCAGGAAGGGCTCAATACCGAAGTTGTTCAGGGCAGAGCCAAAGAAGACCGGGCTCAGCTTACCGCAGCGAACCTTGTCCAGGTCAAACTCATAGCCGGCACCGTCCAGCAGCTCAACATCATCGCAGAGGGTGCTGCGGAGCTTATCGCCGATAAGCTCATTGAGCATGTCCGTATCATCCAGCGAGCATTCAATGGCCCGGATTTTACTCTGTCCTCTGTGGAATTCGTTAAAGGCAAGAATCTGCTTGTTTTCACGGTCATAAACGCCCTTGAAATCAATACCGGAGCCAATGGGCCAGTTCATGGGATAGGTTCCGATGCCAAACTCATTCTCCAGCTCCTCCATCAGGTCATAGGGGCTGCGGGCATCGCGGTCCAGCTTATTGATAAAGGTGAAAATGGGAATATTGCGCATGGCACAGATTTTAAAGAGCTTACGGGTCTGAGGCTCAATGCCCTTGGCTGCGTCAATAACCATGACGGCACTGTCCGCTGCCATCAGGGTACGGTAGGTATCCTCCGAAAAGTCCTGGTGGCCCGGGGTATCCAGAATGTTAACACAGAAGCCCTCATATTCAAACAGCATTACTGAAGAGGTAATGGAAATGCCTCGCTGCTTTTCCAACTCCATCCAGTCGGATACCGCGTGGCGGGCCGTGGCCTTGCCTTTTACAGAACCGGCCTGCTGAATGGCGCCTCCGTAAAGCAGAAGCTTTTCCGTTAAGGTGGTTTTACCGGCGTCGGGGTGGGAGATAATCGCAAAGGTTCTCCGACGCTCGATTTCTTTCTTTAAGTCAGCCATATCTTTCTTCTCCGTACGTTAGCTTATCTCGTATACACAAGCAAATATGGTATCATACCCCGGCAGGAAAAGCAAAGCTTTTCTTGCTTTTCAAGGGCTTTTCTTATTCCCGGCCAAGGGAGGAATACTGCTGCTCCAAATAGGACCGTATCCAGGCCAGGACCTCCGGGGTATCCAAAGGGATATCCCCCATGACGGCCCGGATCTGGGCTGTGGATAGCTCAACAGCTAAGCCCGGCCCCCGGTGGCTGTATTCAAAATCCACATCCGGGCTGCCCTGAATCAGGGTCAGAACCGTATCGGTCATGTTCCCCAGAGGCATGCAGTCTATATGGTCGGTATAAAAAACCGCCGTCACACAGGTTCCGTGGTTTTCTCCCTGACGGGATTCAATGGTTACATCACCACCGGTCTGCCGGGCCGCCATGACATAAAAGGGCACCCCCAGCCCCACCTTGCGGGTAGTTCGTGTGGTATAAAAGGGATCCCGTATTTTTACTACAGTCTCTGCATCCATGCCGCAGCCGTCGTCGGCTATGGTCACCGTCAGGCGGTTTTCCTCCTCAAGCAGGTCCAGGGTCACTTGGGTGGCAGCGGCTTTGCTGCAGTTCATGGTAATATCCAGAATGTTCAGAGCCAGCTCCTTCATGGCTTCTTCCCCTTCAGATAATCCACAAGATTATCCAACGCGGGGAAGTCGATCTTCACGGTAAT
>JAKSQI010000090.1 GCA_024404215.1 Oscillospiraceae bacterium | reverse complement strand
TCAACTAATCCCTTGCCCTTTTCCTGGTTAACGTTTTCAAGAACATGCTCCAGGTTATGAACATCAATCCTTACTGGGTTGTTGTAGCTCAGGGTATTCTGCTGATTGTTGCTCTGATTATCGACTTCGTCGGTGTACAGAGAAAGAAGAATGCCATGATTGCTGCTGCCATGGAGAAGTAATTTTTCCAAAACTGTTTCGCAAAAGCTGCCCGTTCGCCCCTCGCGTTCGGGCAGCTTTTTAGCAGAATACTTCGGTTTGCTTTGCGCCGAAGCCTCCCAAAGATTAAAGAAAATTCAAAAATTAAAAATAGAGAGGAAGCGTGACGTATGTTAACACCCAGAGAGAACCTGATGGAAGTGTTAAAGGGCGGAAATCCTGACCGTTTTGTTAACCAGTATGAGCCCTTTGCCATTCAGATGAAGACCCCTATGTCCAAGCGAAATCCTGCCTACGGTGAACTGAACGTTACCGATGACTGGGGTGTAACCCGTTCCTGGCCCATTGGCACCCCCGGTGCTTTCCCTGTTCACGATGAAGAGCATATTGTAATCAAGGACATGGAAAATTGGAAGGACTATATTAAGGTTCCCCCTATTGTTACTGATCCCGAAGCTTGGAAGGAAGCGGCTGAGGCTGCCGCTCAGGTTGACCGCAGCCAGTACTTTGTAACCCCCTTCTATGCCCCCGGTATCTTTGAGCAGTGCCACTATTTGATGGAAATTACCAACTGCCTCATGAACTTCTACGAGTACCCCGATGAGATGCACGAAATCATCGATGTTATCGTAAACTATGAACTGGGCTTTGCTGAGCAGGTTTGCAAGTATGTTAAGCCGGATGCACTTTTCCACCATGATGACTGGGGCAGCCAGATTTCTACCTTCCTGTCTCCTGCCATGTTTGAAGAGTTCTTCCTGGAGCCCTATAAGAAGGTTTATGGCTACTATAAGGAGCATGGCGTTCAGGTTATTATGCACCACTCTGACTCCTACGCTAAGACCTTGATTCCTTATATGATTGAGATGGGCATTGATATCTGGCAGGGCGTTATGAAGAGCAATGATATCGCCGACTGCATCAAGCAGTACGGTGGCCAGATTACTTTCATGGGCGGTGTAGACTCTGCCGAGGTAGATAACCCCTATTGGACCGAAGAAATTGTTGCTGCTAAGGTTCGTGAAGCCTGCGAGACCTTTGGTAAGCTCTATTTCATCCCCGGTGCTTCTCAGGGTCTGCCTCTTTCTAACTATGAGGGTGTATATGACTGCATGACCCGCGAAATCAACAAGATGAGCGAGGAAATGTTCAAGTAATTTGCTTCTGTATAGAATTCTGCTATAATAAAAGCCGTCCTTTGGTAAACCAAAGGGCGGCTTTCATTTTTTTAGAGGGGGGATACCGGATGGCGGTGGAAAGAGACCGAACTGCGCTTCAAATGGCTTTGACAAGGCTGGGCTTTGGTGTCCATCCTCTTGGACCTACCCGGGCCAATCTTCCATTGGAAGAAGGGGCGGAACTGATGCAGTATGCCTATGAGAACGTCATACGTGTTTTTGATACAGCGCAGTTTTACCATACCTATTCCTATATTAAGCGTGGGTTGGAGAAGATACGTCAGGCGGAGGGCTATGACGGAGAGCCCTTCCTGTGCAGCAAGTGCTTGGAGCCGGGCTATGAAGACATGCTGGCAGCAATCAAAGAAGCCTGCAGGGAGACCGGGCGGGATTCCATTGATCTCTTCCTTCTCCATCAGGCTGAGCCCGGCTGGCAGCGGGAAAGAGCCGATGCCAGAAAAGCTTTAATAGATGCCAGACAACTCGGGCGGGGAAAATGGATTGGCCGGGCTACCCACCACCAGGACGTAGTGGAAGAGGCCGCCAACGATGATGAGCTGGATGCGGTGTTTGCCCTTTTCAATCGGGATGGGCTTGGCATCCGCAGGGGGGATGATGCCGGCTCAGCCGTCGGCATGAAGAAGGCACTGGAGTCCTGTCAAAAAGCCGGAAAGGCTGTGCTGCTTATGAAGATTTTTGGCGGAGGAAACCTGACTACTGACTATCAAAAAGCGTCGGGCTATATCTTTCGGGACTGCCAAGGGCTTTTTGATACAGCCGTAGTTGGCTTTACCTCCCGAAGGGAAATTGATGAGCTGCTGCAATTCTGCAGCGGCCAAATGGCTAGGGATTATAATCCTCCTACTGACCATAAACGGCTGCGGATTGATCGGGGCGACTGTATTGGCTGCGGCAGCTGCGTTCGCATCTGCGCATCTAAGGCCATGCATTACAGCAAGGAGGACGGACTGGCAGAAATCAGCCGGGAGCAGTGTGTTTCCTGCGGTTACTGCGCCATTGCCTGCCCCCAGCGAGCTATTGTATTCTGGTAATATCGCATAGAGTGCCCCGGGTTCAAAAGAACCCGGGGCGTTCCTTTATCAGTTTATTAAAAGCTTGTGAGTTTTCCATTTGCCGGACAGGTAGTAGACCAGTCCAATGGCTGCAGTAACAAAACCGGCTGTAGCACTGCCATACCAAAAGCCGTAAATCCCGTAGCCCAGGGTAATCCCTACCAGAATGGCAACGCCAACTCGGGCCACGACGCCATCCATGATGCCTACCAGGAAGCTGAGAGAGGCATGGCCGACGCCGTTAATAACCGCATTGAAGGGGGCCATAAAGGCAAAGGAGAAGAAATAAGCAACCAGAACGCCGGCATAGGCAGGAGCCCAGGCGATAATGTCTGCATCAGAGGTAAATATGCCGAAAATCTGATGGGGGAAGAGCAGGAAGAGAACGGACAGAACAAGGGCAACGGCTGAGCATACAGCCAGGGAAACCCAAACGATTTTGTGTACTCGGGCCGGCTTCTGGGCACCCAGATTCTGGGCCACCATGGAAGCGCCGGCAGTACCGATGGCGTTGGAGATAATGCTCATAATGGAGCGGAGCTTATTGCCTACGCCGGTGACAGCGGAAACAACAACACCGTAAGAGTTAACATAGGCGGTAATAAAGAGCATGGACACCATGATGGCAGCGTGCTGTACGGCGAGAGGGATGCCCAGCTTAACCATGGCACGAAGGACCTTGCCGTCAATTTTGAAGCTGGCAGGCTTAAAGTCAAAACCGAAGCTGTCCCGCTTGCGATACAGATAGACCAGCGAAATGATGACGGAAATGGCCTGCCCCATAACGGTTGCCAGAGCTGTGCCGAAGGCACCCCAGTGGAAGGCAGCAACAAAAACCAAATCCAGAATCAGGTTAGAAACGGCGGCAATAAATACAAATAGCAGAGGATGACGGCTGTCGCCCATGCCCCGCAGGACGGCAGCAACGGCATTGTAGCCCAGCATAAAGATGAAGCCTGCATAGCAGGTTAGTGCATAGGCCCGGGCCTCAGAGTAGGCTTCTTGAGGAACATGGAGAACCTGCAGAAGAAAATTACAGCCCAGAATGGCCACAATTGACATGCCTATGGCCAGCAGAGCGCAGAAGGAGAAGGAGGTACCTACAGATTTGCGGAGTCCTTCCTTGTCCCCTGAACCCACATATTGGGCAATAAGAATCTGACAGGCACTCGTAAAGCCTATGGCAACATAGTTAAAAAGGGCTACCATATCACCGCCGTTGGAAACACCAGCCAAGCCGGTTCCTCCCACAAAGCGGCCTATGACAATCATGTCTACAATGTTATAAATAACCTGAAGAAGATTGGCCAGCATAAAGGGGTAGGAAAACACTAGTAGCTGTTTGGCCACATTGCCTTCGGTCAGGTTGTTGATTATGCTTTTTTGTCTCATAAGAGGAAAGCCTCCCAAATCAGATTGTGTGCAGGTTACATACAAAACCCCCTTTCCACAGGGCAGGTCAGAACGGGAAAGGGGGTTCGGGATTATTCTACGGTAACAGACTTGGCCAGATTTTTGGGCTTGTCAATATCGCAGCCCAGCTCCTTGGCTACATAATAGGACAGCAGCTGCAAAGGGATGATGCTGCAGAGGGGAGCAAACAAAGGCTCGGTGGAGGGGATATAAATAACCTCGTCTGCTTCGGCTGCGGCCCGGCGGTTGCCTTCCGGTGCCAAAGCAAGAACCTCGGCTCCTCTGGCCTTAACTTCTTTGATGTTACTCATGGTCTTGTCCAGCAGGGGTTCATAGCAGGCCAGGGCAACCACCTGGGTGCCCTCCTCCAGCAAGGCAATGGGGCCGTGCTTGAGTTCGCCGGCGCCATAGGCTTCAGCGTGAATGTAGCTGATTTCTTTCATTTTCAGGGCACCTTCCAGACAGACGGCACTGTCTACATTACGGCCGATGAAGAACATATCCCTGGGGTTGCCGATGGCCTTGGCGATTTCCGGGAGCTCGCGGCAACGATCCAGGGTCCGCTGAACGGCACCGGGAAGCAGCTCCAGCTCTTTCAGCAGCCGACTGTATTCGACTGCTTCCAGACGGCCAAGCTTATCAGCAGCATAGAGCGCAAAGAGGTAAAGAACAATCAGCTGTGTAGTATAGCCCTTGGTGGTGGCAACAGCGATTTCAGGACCGGCCCAGGTGTAGAGAACGTGGTCGGCCAAGCGGGCAATGGAACTGCCAACCACGTTGACGATGGCGATAACGGTAGCGCCTCGCTTCTTGCATTCCTCCACGGCGGCTTTGGTATCGGCGGTTTCACCGGACTGGCTCAGAACAATTAGGAGGGTATGCTCATCCATGATGGGGTCGCAGTAGCGGAGCTCGCTGGCGAGCTCGGTGTAAACCGGAATACGGCAGAGCTTTTCAATGGCATATTTAGCGGCGTAGCCGGCATAATAGGCAGAGCCGCAGGCGGTAATCAGGATTTTATTAAAGCTCTTCATCTTTTCAGGGGAAATATCGCAGTCATCCAGAACAATTCTGCCATCCTTGATGCGAGGCTCCAGGGTGGCCTTCAGGGCGTGGGGCTGCTCCATGATTTCCTTCAGCATAAAGTGCTCATAGCCGCCTTTTTCGGCAGCCTCGATATCCCAGGAAACCCGGGTGATTTTTTTGTCAATGGGACGGCCGGCAACATCAAATACAGTGACACCGGCAGGGGTGATTTCTGCAAATTCGCCGTCTTCCAGATAGATGACATTTTTCGTATAGCTGACAATGGCGGTGACATCGCTTGCAAAGAGATTTTCACCGACACCGATACCGAGAATGAGGGGACTGGCCTCTTTAACGGCATAGAGCTTGCCGGGGCAATCACTGCAAAGAACACCCAAGGCATAGGCACCCTCCAGCCGATTGAAGGTCTTCATGACGGCCTGCTTCAGGTCGCCCTTGTAATAGTATTCCAGCAGGTTGACGATAACCTCGGTGTCTGTTTCACTGAGGAATACATAGCCCTTGCTCTTCAGTTCCTCTCGAAGCTCGGCGTAGTTTTCAACAATGCCGTTGTGAACAACAGCGAACCGGCCGTCATTGCTCAGGTGGGGGTGGGCATTGGTGTCGTTGGGGGCACCGTGAGTGGCCCAACGGGTGTGGCCGATGCCTGCCGTACCGGGGGTCAAGGCACCATCCTTGGTTTTTTCACAGAGATTAACAATTTTGCCCTGTGTTTTCATTAAATTAATAGTGCTGCCGCTTGATACGGCAATTCCGGCGGAGTCATAGCCTCGGTATTCCAGCTTTTTTAATCCGTCCAGCAGTACGGGAGCAGCCTGCTGCTCACCGGAGAATCCAACAATTCCGCACATGTGCGATTCCTCCTGCAGATTTGATTTCAGGGTTACCCCTAATTATACCCCAAGCGCTCCACAGACGCAAGTTCCAAATCCGGTGAGAATTGGGAATAACAGTTAATATGAGCAACAAACTACTTGCAATCACAGGGGAATATGATAGAATAGAGGTATCTATAATAAGGGAGGTAATCCTAATGCAGGAAGTATATGATTTTTTGAAGAAGGCCGGAACCTACTATCTGGCAACTGTTGAAGGCGACCAGCCCCGCGTTCGTCCCTTTGGCACCGTTAACATTTTCGAAGGCAAGCTCTACATCCAGACCGGTAAGGTTAAGCCCTGCTCCAAGCAGATGGCTGCCAATCCCAAGGTAGAAATCTGCGCTTTTGCCGGCGGCGAATGGCTGCGCATTGCTGCCAAGGCCATTGAGGACGACCGTGTGGAAGCCCGCGAGTCCATGCTGGATGCTTATCCCAACCTGAAGGCAAACTACTCTGCCACCGATGGCAATACTCAGGTTCTGTATTTGGAGGATGCTGTAGCTACTTTCTCCTCCTTTGCTGCTCCCGCCCGCGAGGTTCGCTTCTGAGCAAAACCGTGTTTTGATGCCCGTGCCTGACGGCGCGGGCATCTTTTTGACTGTAGGGTCCCAAGTCAAAAGGGCCATAAAGAGAAGAGGAGAGAAGAATGATTCAAAAAATGAAACAGGTCTTCCGGGAGGGCAGTGGCTATAAGGTATTCTTTTTGTCTCTGGTTTTGACCGGTTTGGCCTACGGCCTATACAAGGGCTGTATTGACAACTATCTGGCAGAAATTGTTCAAATGCAGGAATTTGGACG
>JAKSQI010000009.1 GCA_024404215.1 Oscillospiraceae bacterium | reverse complement strand
CCTGCAAGGCCATTAATAGAAGTCTTTGTTGCATCGATATTGTAAAGAACCGGCTTACTGTAAGTTACATTACCAGTTACAGATGTTGGGGGATGGTTAGCATGGCCTCCCGCTATATCCAAATTCGTCACCTGTGCCAAATACTGATTCAAAGTTCCGGAACTGTGAGCATAACTATCATTGGTTCTAGCATATGCCAAATCGGAATATCCGTCGTTGCTGATATCAAGTACAGCATGCACGCCGGACCAACTAGTATTGGTATAGAAGGACTTATTATCCCAGTTATACTGGAATCGTCTTGCTTCGCTCGGAGGATTAGTTGCTACACTCCATTTTACTGTATAATTCCATCGCGAATTACTCCAGGTTCTTGTTGTGGTTGCATACATATAGTAGCCATAGCGGTTCACAAAACCTCCGTCTCCTACATATTGCCAAGCCATATCTGCCGTACCGACATATTTAACCGTATCACCTACGTTGGTTCCAGCCTGAGACAGAGTCGGTAATTTTCCTGTTCCATACTGATTAGTACTGCCTCGGTTTGGCCAGGATTCTGGAAGTGCATAAGCAGGGCCGGATCCGTTGTAACCATAAAGGATATACCACTCTCCAACAACAGGTTCCTGCACAACCTTACCGGTCAAATTACCTACCGGTGGTGCTGCAGACCAATCATCTTCCGCATAGGCGGCAATTCCATCATCCTCCGCCAGCAGGGATACACCGTATACCGTGCCGGTGGTGGAGAAGCTGCCCTGTTCAAAGGTCACACTGGTGGAGCCGTCGACTTCTTCCCGGGTCTGGACATCCAAAACCTCGGGGCCATCCTCGGTAAAGTGGACAGCGCTGCCGCTCTCTTCCCCATCCAGCTTGAGGCCATCATGATAGGTGATAACAACCTCAACCGGGGCATTGGGTTCAATCTCCTGCCCATTGGACAGGAAGGTAATATCAAAGAAGCGGGCAAAGCTGACTTCGGTCAGGCCGGCTGCAATACGGGCCTGCTCCAGCTTCTGCTCATACTCCTGCCCGGTTAGCTCACGGGCAGTCAGTTCAACCGTTTCCGGCAGCTTTGCTGCCTCAGTATAGTGAACGGTGATGGTATAATCCTCACCCTCATAGGTTCGGGTCATGGTGGCAGTCTGGCCGACTGCCTCGGCTTCCTCTACCTCAGCCTCAGGATTCTGAGGCAGTCTGCCGTAGCCCAGCAGGGCAGAGGCTGTTAAGTCATAAGTATTGCTGCAGACGCAGTCATTCCAGTTGCCCTCAATGGTTTTAAGGGCAGTAACCCGTCCGCTTTCTTCATCGGTAATCAGCCCATACACCAGACCTACATGGTCAGCCGTGGGGTCGCTGTCAAAATCAAAAAATACAATGTCACCGGGCTCGGGAATGGTATCACGGGCAGAAGCATAGCAGCCCAGCTCATCCAATTGTTCCACCCAGGCTTCGCAGCCGGCAGCAGCAGGTACGTAGACAGGGGTTTCCTCTGTGGGAACAGAGGGTACTTCTGCATAATGCAGGCAGAAGGAGGCAAACATGGCGCACCAGTCACCATAAGGGATGCCGTACCAGTCACCGTAGCGGCTGTAGCCCTGCTTCTCCCCCGCTTCACTCCATAGGAAGTTACGGGTAGATTCCTTATATCCCAGCTGAGTTTCGGCAATGGCAATAACATCCGCATTCCAGTCACCGCTCAGTTCCACATCCCTGAAGGTTCTCTCCCAGTCAGCTGCGGATTCCAAATCTGCTTCCGGATTGCTTTGCTCATAGCAAAGGTCTGTGTGGGTATGCTCCGGGAAAGCGCAAACCAAGGTTCTTTCCTTTACATAGCAGTCTTCGCCATGAACATGACCTTCGCACTCTTCCTGCTCACAGATAAGCACTGTCTCCGGGAGACCGCAGGACTCACTGTGAGTATGGCCCTCGGCTTCTTCCAGCCCGCAGGCCAATGCCAGCTCCGTACCAAAACAGCTTTCCCCGTGAGTGTGCTCCTCACTCTCTTCCAGTTCACAGATCAGCAGGGGACGTTCTTCATAGCAGGCCTGGCTGTGCCCATGGCCTTCGGACTCTTCCAAACCGCATAGATAGCCGGTTGCTTCATAGCAGCCTTCCCCGTGGGCATGACCTTCCGTCTCTGCCTCTTCACAAACCAAAACGGCCCTATCCTCATAACAGAGGTCCACATGGGTGTGCTCTGTGAGGCCGCACTGAGGTACCCGCTCCATGGTAAAGGCAGGCAGTATCAGCAGATAAGTGGTAATAAAAACCACCAGGGCTGCCAAGGCAATCAAAACGAAGTGCCAGGCCGGCCGTTTGTTCCGGCTTACGGAATAACCGGCATAGCTGAATTCCTTTACCACATATCCACCTTCTTTCTCTCTTGTATTCTCTTTATTCTACTTTCCCGAACTCTGTCAAGGGCCAGACCCGGAAGACAATTTTTCCTACGATGTATTCTTCACCAATACAGCCAATCATGCCTACACGGCTGTCCTGAGATGTGGACCGATGGTCACCCAGAACAAAAAGCTTGCCATCCGGCACCTGATAGGGCAGGTCAATATCACAGTCGCCCAAAGCCTTCTCGGTTAGATAGGGTTCATCCAAAGGCACACCGTTTACTGACACATTACCGGCTTCGTCAATATCCACCCATTCTCCCGGCCGTGCAATGACCCGCTTTACCAGTATTTTATTATTGAAGTAAAAGGCCAGAATATCCCCCGGCTCGAAGGCCGAACCCTTAACGGATACCACCAATTCCCCCTCCGTTAGGGTTGGGGTCATGGAAGTGCCGTATATCTGCAGAACCGGCAACAGCAGGGTTGCCACCAGAACGGCAACAGCAGCTACCGTAATTAAGGCATACATGGTGCTGGCCAGCACACTGCGGTAGCGGCGGCGATAGGCCAAACGGTCAAGCTCTGCCTGCACCTGCCCAACAGATGGTCTGGCTGCGGACTTGTTCATACCGATTCTCCGCTTCGTTTGGTTTTAATATTAAAGATGCTCAGCAGCTTACGAACGCCATCGTTGGCACGAGAATACTCGTCCATCTTATCACTGAGCTGGCGCCAGTAATCGTCGGCCTCATCTCTGGCCTTGGCGCGCATAGTTGCGCACTCCATTTTGGTCTGCTTTTCCATTTGGTCACAGCGGGCCTTGGTATCGGCCAACATCTGTTCTGCCTTTCGGCTGCCTTCCGCCTCCTGGGCCTCAACCGCTTCCTGCTGGCGACGCTTCAAATCCTTCAACTGCCGCAGGTAGCGATTGCCGGATTCCTGGGCCGTAGTAAAGAGACCGTCCATGCTAAGACATGCCTCCGCCAAACTGCCGGCCTTCTCCATGCGTTTAAGACGCTGTTCCTGTTCACGGATAGTATTTTGCAGCCTGGCTTCCGCCGCATCAATCCGGTCGGTGGCATTTTCCAGTGCAGAGGCCATGCGAAGAACCTCGTCCATCTTCTCCTGATGCTTTTGCTCCAGCTCTTCCTGTTCTGCCGTCATACCCTCCAGCTGAGCCTCAGCCTCATCCCGGCTTAGGGTAACTTCAGCCAACTCCTGCCGAAGAAGTCCTTCTCTTGCCTGGGCATCCTGCAGCTCCATCTCATTTCTGGTCAAAGTGCTTTTTAATTCAGTGACTGCATCTTCGGATGCTGACAGCCGGTCCTTCAGGCTTTCGTTTTCCTGAGTGACCTGCAGCAAAAGCTCCAGCAAATCTTTGCGATTTAATTTTTTCAAATCCGCTTCCGCCATGGCACAGGCACCCCCTTTTGACATTTGATTGTGGCACTATGCCACTGTAATTGTTATTATGACCACATAATAAAGACAGCTGCATCTTAAAACAGTTTCACTATCGTCTTATTACCGTCACAATCGCTAAAATTATTTCACTAAATTAATAAAATCCCCTTTCCCAAAAGGAAAAGGGGATGGATGAATACTATTACATTGTTTGCTGGGGACAACTCAGCTTAGAGGGGACCCTGCCCCCCGATGAAGAAGGGAGCAGGGCAATACAGCAAAGCTTTCTTGCTTGCGTATAGTCAATGTAGGGGAAAGCCGCCTTTCTTAAATGGCAGCTCTTTGACCTCTGACCAGAACCTCATTCAGCTCCTGCTGAAGCAGCCCGGCTCTTTCGGAGGCATCCTGCAAATCCATTTCAGCAAAAACCAGCCGATTCTTCAGCTCCGTAACCTGCTCTTCCACCGAGCTCAGCTTGGCCTTCAGACTTTCGTTTTCCTGAACCATCTGCAGCAAAAGGTCACGCACATCTCTGCGGTGCATTTTTTTCACTTCTGCTTCACTCATGACCTTCGCCTCTTTCCACCTAGGTCTCATTTTCTTAAAGTATACCCTACTGTCTGTCATAGAAGAGGCACAAATTCCACACACATTCGTTCCAAAAGTGTCACATTTCCGTCCCACTTCAGATAAAAAGCAAGAAAAAGAAAGCATCCGAATGAATGCTTTCTTTTTCTTAGGTCTGTATTTCTTCCAGGGCCATGGTCTCCGGCAGGCGGATGGTAGCGCAGGTCCACTGACCGGGATGGGATTCAAGCTGAAAATCCCCTCCGCACATGTCAGCTACACGGTTCCGCACCTGAGCCGTGGTGCCCTGTTCCAGCCGTTCCCGTATACGGTTGATATCAAAGCCGATGCCGTCATCCAGCACCTTAATTTGAAATCCATTCTCCAGCCTGCGGGTTTGAATGGTTATGGTTCCGCCGTTGGGTTTTTCGCACAGGCCGTATTTTACCGAATTCTCCGCCAGCGTCTGTATCGTCAGCAGAGGCAGCCGGAAATCCTTGCAGCCAATATCATAGTTAACCTTGAGCCGCTCTTCAAAGCGAACCAATTCCAGCTCCAGATAGGTCTTAACATGCTCCAGTTCTTCTTCAAAGGGAACCGGCTGCAGTGTGGACATGGCATCCATGTTGTTCCGAAGATAGTGGGAAAAGCTGCGTACTGCCTTCCGGGCCGTCTCAGGATTTTCACCGCAGAGATAGTAAATAGTATTCAGGGTATTATAGAGAAAATGGGGCTGCAGCCGTCCAAGGGCCAGTCCGGTACCTGCTGCCTGCAGGCGGTATCTGCGTTCAGCAACCTCCCTTTCGCTCTTGATGAGTTCATCCGTGGCCTGTTTTTGCATCCACAGGATATGCATAAGAATGCATACAATCATGGCAATGTTAATGGTGGCCAATCCATAGAATACCGTTTGCAAAACCACCCCCATTAGGAGGATAAACAGATCCAAATAGAAGAGAAAGCGGATAGGGGGCAGCTTTCGGTTATACCAATGCTGCAGCACCAGGGCCAGAAGCAGTTCAAAGCCGCAGATACCCATAACCGCAACATACAAGGGGCCCCGGACATAGCGATGTGCTTCATCAAAATAATAGAGCCAGTGGGTCAGCCAGTTGGTTGCCCAAAAGGCCAGCATGACAGCGTAGTTGATAAGCACCAGCTTCCGGAAATTAAATGGCAGCTTAATAGCCGAGAAGACCTCACTGTTCACCCAAAGGGCCAGCAGTCCCAATAGGGTAAAATTGCCGCCGTAGTTTACCGCATTCCCCAGACGGCATAAGCTGTAAATTGCCGGATTGGGGGAAGCATCCGTCAGTTCACCTAACGCAAAGCCTGCCACGGCAAAAATGGCCACCACAATCATCAGCAAAAGGTTTCGTTTCTCCCGACGGGTGTGGATCTGAAAAGCGACCATGATGCCAAAGCCGGCAAACAGAATAACGCCCCATATTTCAATTGCCGTGTTCCATTTCTGCAGCTCTGTCATGGTGCTCCCTCCCCTTGCTTACACTCACTCAGCTATCACCCAAACGGGCATTGGTATCCTCTGCCCAGCTATAACGGGACATGTATTCCCCACGCCAGGCATTAATACCGCTGACGTCACCTGCCAGCCAGCGATAATAGTCACAGTCTACCTTTTCGGGGACGATACGAATCTTGCCCCAATCCGTTTCCAAAATATCTCCACAGTCCAGACTGTTCATGGTATCCAGCAGGCATTTGCGCACATTGCGAAGATAGGACCCATGGCTGTCATCCTCCCACAGGGCCGTCATGATTTCCCGTGAAGAGCAGGCCGTGCCCCGGCGGTCCACCAGATAAGCCAGAAGCTCGCGGGCCTTTTCATATTTGAAGTTCACAGCCTTTCCGTCCACCAGCACATCGAAGCTGCCAAAGCATTTAATTTGCACGCGGCTTCCCGTATTCTCCTGCGGGGCAGGGGCCGGGGCAGATGCCGGCGGATGACGCAGATTCTCCAGCTCCGCCTGAATAGCCGATGCCTCCACCGGCTTAAGCAGATATCCGCTGGCATGCATTTCAAAGGCTTCCTTCATGTAGTTGGAGTAGCCGGTGGTGAAAATGATGTTAATTTTTGGCTGAAGCAGCTTCAGCTTGCGGGCCAGCGCGACCCCCGTCATGCCAAACATCTGAATATCCAGAAAAGCAACATCAATAGAGTTGTCCTCTGCGAAATTCAGGGCCTGAGCCGGGTCACGGAAGGCGCAGACCTGAAAAGCAGGATTCACCTTAGCCAGTTCCTGCTTCAGCACCTCCAAAGCGGGGCGCTCGTCATCAACAGCCAACATGATCATATACTCATCTCCCTTGGTATGAAAATACAAGCCACCGTTCCTTCTCCCGGTCGGGATTGTATTTCCAGCGTTCCGTGGCACTGGGATGCCAGGCGCCCCCGGACATTTTTCAGGCCGGTGTGGCTGCGTCCATCCACCGGCAGTTGATTCGGGTCATAACCGGCGCCATTATCCTCTACCGTCACCTCAAAGCCGCCGGGCACTTCCCGGGTGCGGATAAGCAGCCGCCCGCCCTCAGCCTTTCCTTTCAGCCCATGCTTGACCGCGTTTTCCACCAGTGGCTGCACCGTAAGCACCGGCAGCCGGAAATTCTTCACGGCAATGTCATAGACGATTTCCAGCTTTTCTTCATAGCGAAGCTGCTCAATGCCCAGATAGGTTTTTACATGCAGCAGCTCGCGTTCAAAGGCGGGGGCCTCCTCGGCCTCCAGGAATTCCAGATTCGTGCGCAGATAAAAGGAAAAATCATGAACCACCTGCCGGGCCTTTTGCGGGTCCGACTCACAAAGGTAGTAAATGGTGTTCAGGGTATTGTGGAGAAAATGAGGCTGAATCTGGTTTTCCAGCATAAGGTTTTTCAGCTTCGCCAGCTCCAGCTGCTGCTGATTCAGCCGTTGCTGCTGTTCCAAGGCCGCTTTGGATTCCTGAAATTGAAAATAGAAGGCATGGCCCACCACACATACCAGCAGCGCCAAATCCAGCCAGAAAAAGTCGGGAAAGGCCATGTACAGCAGCATGCCGATGGCAACGGCAATAATATCCAGGTATATCAGCCTTCGCCGGTGGTCCTTCCCACCCCTGTGGTGACGCAGAGTGCCAACAGTAATGGCCAGCTCCAAAAAAACAACCACCAGCATACTCTGATAGAAGGGCCCGCGCCGGAAGGTATGGCTTGCATTGAAAGAGTAAACCCAGCCGGTAAACCAGCTGACAACAATCAGCAAACACAGCAGACCAAAAAAGATTTTGGCCGTGGTTGCCATAGGAACCTTTAAGCCCTTGTCTTTGAATAGTACACGGTCCATCCAGACCAGCACTGCCCCCAGAAAATAGAAATTCAGGAAGTAGTTAGCCGCCGTTGACACCCAGGCAATGTAAAACAGAAAAGGCCGTGGATCCCCATCCGCCAGCTTGGCTACACCTCGGGTCAGGAGGGAGAAGGCAGCCGCTACCAGCATCATGACAACAGCCCGGTACTCCTTCCGGCTCTCCAGACGGAAGCGAAGGCTGACTGCCAAAGCCAGGCAGACAAGGAAGCCCCAAAAGGCCATGGTGATGTTAAGAATTTCTAAAAATGCCATGCTTCCGCTCCTTTCCTTTTCTACATTTTAACCTTTTCCGTCTATACCGTCAATCGTTTTACAGCAGTTCCGGCGGAAGATTGGCTGGAAAAATCCCTCCGGCCGTGGGCCGAAGGGAGATAAGAATCAGCTATGGCTTTTTTTCAAAAAGCTGAGCTTAGTTTCACTGATAATAACGGTAATAAACATGCCCACAAAGCCCAGAATAACCTTGAGCTCCAGCTGCTCATGGTAGAAAACCACAGAGGCCACCGTGCCGAATACAGCCTCCAGGCTGAGGAGGATGGCGGCCTGCCGGCGCTGATATGAGTCGGTTCCGTACCAAAGAGCAGGCTGAGAATCCACATGAACAGAGCCGCAAAGGTGAACTGAAGAGCCGTAACCAGAATGGCACTTCGACCCTCGGCATAACGGTCCAAAACAATGATGTGCAGTGCATAGAAAAAGCCGCACACAACCGTTAGAGCATCACCGAGGTTAATGCTCAGCTCCGCATCCAAGGAAATCAGGCCCACACTGACAAGGCACAGCACCGCCGCTATAAAATTGTAGCGGTCCGGCCGGATGCGGCGAAAAAGCCAATACAGGAAGGGGGTAAATACACAATAAACCACAGTGAGGAAGGCATTCTTGCCCGGGGTGGTGTAAACCAGACCAATGGTCTGGAACACATAAGCCAAGGCCACCGCTATGCCCACCGGAATGGCCTGCAGAACATAGTGCCGGTCCAGCTTTTTCCACTCCCGGCAGCCCATCAGCAGCAGCAAAACCGCCGCCATGGAAAAGCGAATGGCCAGCAGATAGTAAGGGTCTATATCATCCAGGGCCGTCTTCATCAGTACAAAGGCTCCGCCCCAAATCATGGTGCAGACCAGCAGGGCCGCTACGCCCAAACCGTGATGCTTTCGCATCTTTGCCACTTCCTTTCTTTGACAAGGGCGAAAGCCCCTCCGTCCTCCGTGTCACCTCTTCCGCAGGCGATAATTCCCCGTCGCACCAGGGCGAAGCCCCGCGGAAAAAGCTATTCGGGTATTTCACTCCCTATCGCCTGGCCCCGGACATCAGCCCCTGTTCCGGCTGTCCCAAGCAAAGGCAGGTCACAGCTCCGGCTCCATTCCGGCCAGTTTGCTTGACCGGAGCCGAGCCGGAAATCAGGAAAGCTTTTCCATAAACTTGGATGCCGTGTTCATCATCAAGCGCTTTTTCCCGGTGCCAGCAAATTCAATCTCCAGCAGGGCATCGTTGCCGGTGAGCTGAACCACGGTAACCGTACCCTCACCAAAGGCCTTGTGCTTCACCTTATCCCCCACGGCATACAGCACGGCTGCCGACTTGGGGGCCTCAGCTGTTGGCTTGGGGGCAGGCCTCTTGGCCGCCGGCTTGGCATAAGAGGTGCGAACACCACCATTGCCCCGGCTGCCGCCATAGCCGCCGGAACCATATCCTCCGCGGCTGCTGCCATAGCTGCTGCGGCTGCCGTAAGCACTGCGGCTGCCGTAGCTGTCCCGGTCGCGGTAACCGCTTCCGTAACCCCCGCGAGGGCCTTCCGGCTGCAAATCCCAGGCATCGGCTTCCCCGCCGAAGCCAAAGCCCGCCTCAGAGGGCTTATGAATATGGTCATCGGGTATTTCTTCTACAAAGCGGCTCATACGGCCGGCCACAGTCTTACCAAAAAGCATGCGATGGCGGGCACAGATAAAGAAGAGCTTCTTTCGGGCCCTGGTCATGGCTACATAGCAAAGCCGGCGCTCCTCTTCCATTTCCTCCGGTTCCCCAATGCTGCGGGTGCCGGGGAAAACGCCTTCCTCTGCACCGATGATAAAGACGGTATCAAACTCCAGGCCCTTGGCGGAATGCATGGTCATCATGGATACGCAGTCCTGACTGCGGTCCAGATTATCCAGGTCTGTGTAGAGGGAAATCTCATCCAAAAATCCCTTCAGGTCTCCCTCAGGGTTTTCTTTTAGATACGTGGCAATGTTGGTTTTTAATTCGTTTACGTTTTCTATGCGGGTTTGGTTTTCATCCGTCAGCTTGGCCTCCAGCATGGTGATATAGCCGGTGCGCTTGAGGATTTCGTCGTAAAGCTCCGTCAAGGGCATGGTTGGAACCAGGGCCCGCAGGTCGTCAATGAGGCTGACGAAAAGTCCCAGCTTGGGAGCCGACCGGCTGAGTTCCGGGAAAGCCCGGCAATCGGACAGAATCTCATAGGTGCTTTTCCCCTGCTCGGCAGCCAAACGGGCAACAGTATCCAAGGTGGTTTGTCCAATGCCTCGAGGCGGCTGATTGACGATGCGAGCCAGGCGCATTTCGTCCGCCGGATTGGCTACCACGCAAAGGTAGGACAGCATGTCCTTAACCTCGGCCCGGTCAAAGAACTTGGTTCCACCGATGACACGGTAGGGAATGCCATTGCGCTTGCAGGCAAATTCCATTTGGTTAGACTGGGCATTCATGCGATAGAGAATGGCGTGGTCCCGGAAGTTTTCCCCGGCAGCTACACCGGCCAAAATCTTGCCGGCTACATACTGGGCCTCGTCCCGTTCATCCTGAGCCACATAAAGCTGAGGCATGTCGCCATAATCCTTATCCGTCCAAAGGTTTTTCCCTTTTCGGCCGGTGTTGTTGGCTATAACAGCGTTGGAGGCTGCCAGAATATGACCGGTGGAACGATAATTCTGCTCCAAGCGGATGGTGCGGGCGTTTTTATACTGATTTTCAAAGCTAAGAATGTTTTCAATGGTGGCGCCCCGGAATTTATAAATGCTCTGGTCATCGTCACCCACCACGCAGATGTTCTGACGGCCGCCGGCAAGAAGAGCAGACAGGCGGTACTGCAGGTTGTTGGTATCCTGATATTCATCAATAAGCACATAGCGGAACTTACGCTGATAATACTCCCTTACTTCGGTATCCTGCTCCAGCAGACGCACCGTCAGCAGAATCAGGTCATCAAAGTCCACAGCATTGGCATTCTGCATCCGCTTTTCGTATTCCTCATAAACCCGGCCGTAGTTCCGTTTCCGGGGGTCACTGCCCTTGGCAGCGGCTGCACAATAGTCCCCGGGGCCAATCATGGCATCCTTACTGCGGCTGATTTCCCCCAGTATGGCCCGGTAGTTGTAGGTCTTGTCATCCAGATTGAATTCCTTTAGGATTCGTTTAATCAGGGAGCCGGAATCGGAGGTATCGTAAATGGTAAAGCTGCGGTCATAGCCCAACCGGTCAATATCCCGGCGGAGAATGCGGGCACAGGCAGAATGAAAGGTCATGGCCCAGATATCCCGGGCATCGGGACCCAGCATTTTCTCCAGGCGGTCCTTCAGCTCATCGGCTGCCTTGTTGGTAAAGGTAATGGCTATGATACGCCAGGGCTCGCAGGGCTCCATGGCGCAAAGGGCTTCCGCCCTCTCCCGCCCTTCTTCCGTAGGATGCTGCAGATAAGCAGCCAGAAAGGCACAGTCCTCCTCCGTGACATCCGCAGGCAAATCGGCCGAATCCGAGCCCCGGCCGTATCGAATCAGGTTTGCTACCCGGTTAATCAGCACCGTGGTTTTGCCGCTTCCGGCTCCGGCCAGCAGCAGCAAGGGGCCTTCGGTGGTCAACACAGCCTGCCGCTGCATGTCGTTCAGCTTGGCGAAGCCGGACTCAATCACCATGCGGCGGATTTTCGGGAACATTGTCAATGGAATTGTCTGTGCCATAGTGGTTTCACCCTCCAAAAAAGTCCATAATAGTATACCCCATTTTACACTCTTTGACAACGATAAAACCTCCCCTGTCCCAAAAGCCGGACAGGGGAGAAAAAACGGCATGCTGCTTTGGCAGCATGCCGTAGAATCCGTTAAACCTGAGAATTACAGCTCCAGGTAGGAGTCAGCGTACAGGCAGTTGTTGCGGATGATATCGCAGGACTTGATGGTCTCCATCAGGCGCAGGTCGTTGGGGTTAACGATAGCGGAGGTGAAGCCGTTAGCCATGGCCATAGCAACCATGCAGGAGTCCATGATGGGACGGATGTGCTTGGGCATACCGTTGGAGTTGTTGGACAGACCGCCGGTGGAGTTCAGGCCCATGTCAGAGATCATCTTGATGAACTCAAGAATGTCCATCTGCTTGTCCTGCATGCCCTTGGTAACCAGGAACAGAGGATCGAACCACAGGTCTTCAGCTTCCATGCCGTGCTCCATGCCGCGCTCCAGCAGGGTCTGCAGATAGCCCATACGCTCGTCGTTGTCAGCAGCAATGCCTTCGCCGTTGCACAGGGCGATAACGATAGCATCGTTAGCAGCAGCCAGGTCAACATATTCAATACGGCCGGCAGCGTCAGCAGAGTTAACGATGGGCTTGCCGCGCTCACGGTTGTAAACAGAAATACCGGCCTCAATAGCCTTCATGTTGGAGGTATCCAGAGCCAGAGGAATGTTGTTCAGGTCTTCCTGCAGCAGCTTAACAGCCCACATCATTCTCTCTTCGCCGTCACCTTCGCAGGGACCGATGTTAACATCCAGATAGTCAGCACCGGCAGCAACCTGCTGACGAGCTCTGGCCAGGATAGGCTCGGGATCCTTTTCGTCAAATGCACGCTTGATAGCAGGTGCGGTTACGGAAATTCTTTCACCAATTACAATAAACTTTCCCATGATTTTGTCTCCTTCGTGTAGGTTATATGATTTCTATTGGGATTACAAAGTCAGCGTATAAAATACGCAGTCTTATCTTATCCTAAAACCTGGCAAAAATCAATATGATTCTTGCAGGATTCCGCTTCTTTTACAAAAGAAACCAAGAATTCAATGCCGATTTCCTTTTAGTCAAAGGAATATTTGGCCCTGAAGCCCTCATAGTACTTGCTGAAGGCCTCGTCCCGGTGGGCCTTCAGGGTTTCCAGATAGGCATGGGTATCAAAGCTGCCGGATTCCAGCTCAATCATGGCAACGGCAATGTTGCTGCAGTGGTCACCGATGCGTTCAAAGTTGGTAGCCAGGTCATTGAAAACAAAGCCGTTATCCAGGGTGCAGACATGCTGCTCCAGCCGGCGCACATGATGAAGCTTCATCTCATCGCAGAGATTATCAATCAACTCTTCCAGCGGCTCTACCCGGTAGGCCTTATCCAAATCTCCGTCACTGAGGCTGTGGAAAGCCGTATTCACAATTTCCGTTACGGCAGAAGACATAACACGCAGCTCCTTCTCAGCCGGAGGCGAGAAGGTAATATTCTTCTGCTTGATTTCACGGGCACACTGGGCAATGTTCATGGCATGGTCACCAATGCGCTCCAGGTCACCGATGGTATGCAGGAACTTGGCTGCCTTGCGGCTTTCCTCCGGGCGGAGCTCGGAGCCCGTCAGCTTAACCAGGTAGGAGCCTATCATATCCTCGTATTCGTCCACCATGCCTTCGCCCGTTTCAACATCGGCAAAGCCGTCTTCCTCAAAGGTGACCAGCAGCCCCATGGCACGGGCCAAAATGCCGGAAACAATTTCAGACATGTCCTTTGTGGCAACACCGCAGCTGTTCAGGGCAACCACAGGGTTAGCCAACAGTCGCTCATCCAGCTCCCGGATGGAACGCTTGCTGACCTCTTCCCGCTGCTTCACCAGACGCTCCAGCAGCCGCAGGATAACCTTCATAAGGGGGAAGAGAACCAGGGCAGAAATAACACGGAAAACCGTATTCAAAATGGCAATGGAAACCATGTCCATCGTCATTTCGGCAAAGGCAAAATGAACCAGCGCATTCAGTCCGTAGAAGAGAACCCCCACAACGATGGCCCCCAGCAGGCTGATAATGGGATAGGACCAGGCCGAACGCCGGGCCTCCGTATTGGCACCGATGGAAGACATAAGAACAGGCACGGAAGCGCCTACACCAATACCCAGCACCAAGGGCAGGGCAGCAGAGAAGCTGATGGCACCGGTTACAGACAGGGTCTGCAGCAGACCAACCGCAGAGGAGGCACTCTGCAAAATAGCCGTGATAGCCACGCCGGCCACAAAGCCAAGCAGGGGATTTGAGAAGGCCGTCATAATGCTGACAAAGGCCGGGCTTTCCTTTAAAGGTGATACCGCCCCGCTCATGGCAGAAATGCCGTACATCAAAACGGCAAAGCCCAGCAGAATCATTCCCAAATCCTTTTTCCAAGCTTTCTTTCCAATCATGCGAAGCAGAATTCCCACAATGGCCACCAAACCGGTCAGCGTGGCCGTAGAAACCAGACTGAGCCAGCCGCTTCCGCTGATAGCGGACAGGCTGACTACCCAGCCTGTAATGCTGGTACCGATAAAGGAACCCAGAATAATGCCGATGGCCTGAGCCAGCTTCATCATGCCGGAGTTTACAAAGCCTACCACCATGACACTGGTTGCCGCAGAAGACTGAATGACAATGGTTACAGCCGTACCAAGGAGAATCCCCTTCAGGGGGGTGTTGGACAGCTTATACAGGAAAACCTCCAGCTTGTTACCGGCAACCTGCTTCAAGCCATCACTCATGAGCCCCATGCCGAAAAGGAACAGGGCTACGCCGCCGAGCAGCGCAATTACATTAGAAATAGACAAGCGTTCTTCCTCCACATCCTGTCACCCGAGGCCCTCCCCCGTCGGTGACCTGAATTGTTCAGTTTTCTTAGTATATGTCAAGCATGGTCAGCCATGCCGAATTGTTCTCACACCATTACATTTTATAGTGTACCGCTTATGTTCCTGAAATGCCAGTAAAAAATGAAGTTTTTGGCAAAGATTTTTATTTCCCGCCTCTCCATTGGGCAAAGCGCATGAGACATGCGCTTTTTTCCGGCTGACTTATTCAAATTCCTTGACCATGGGAAAAATGTTTGGTAAAATGAATCATTCAAGCTTGAGCGCTATTGTAATATTTTACATAGAAAGGACATTGCTATGTTAACTGCAAGAGAAAACTTTTATCAGGCAGCCAAGGGTTTGAATCCCGACCGCTATGCCAACCAGTACGAAGCTCTGCGTCTGGCTTTAAACGTTTCCATGTTCCATTCCGCCTCCCCCGCCTATGGTCAGGAGAATGTCGTAAACGCCTGGGGCGTTACCAACAGCTTCCCCATCGGCACCCCCGGTGCTTTCCCCGTTCATAACCCCGACACCATTGTCATCAAGGATATTGAGCACTGGCAGGACTACGTTCACGCCCCCTCTCTGGACTTCCCCGATGAAGAGTGGGCTCAGCTGAAGGAAAACGTTTACGACAAGGTTGACACCAACCTGGCCTACAAGACCTCCTTCGTTGCCCCCGGCCTCTTTGAGATGTGCCATCACCTGGGCGAAATGGTTAACACCCTGGAGAACATGATGTGCTACGAGGATGAGATGCATGACCTGATCAAGTACCTCACCGAGTACGAGCTGAAGCTGGCCGAGCAGATTTGCAGCAAGCTGAAGCCCGACGCTCTCTTCCATCATGATGACTGGGGCTCCCGCACCAGCACCTTCCTGCGTCCCAGCATGTTTGAAGACTACTTCGTAGACGCCTACAAGGAAATCTACGGCTACTACAAGTCCCACGGCTGCGAGCTGGTTGTTCACCACTCTGACAGCTATGGCGCTACTCTGGTTCCCGCCATGATTGAAATGGGCATTGACGTATGGCAGGGCTGCATGAGCTCCAACAACCTGCCCGAGCTGACCCGTCAGTACGAAGGCAAGATTGCTTTCATGGGCGGCTTTGACGGCGCCGACTTTGATACCGAAGACTGGAACAAGGATGACATCAAGCAGAAGGTTTGGACCATGCTGGATGCCTGCACCCCCAAGGCCTACATCCCCTGCATCGCTCAGGGCGGCCCCGGCTCCATCTACGACGGCGTTTACGATGCCATTATGGATGCCATTGACGAATACAACGTTGCCAAGTTCGGCATCAAGCCCGAAGAAATCAAGCGCAGCCCCGTTCAGTACGAAAAGAAGGGCTACATGTAAAAAGTCTTTTGCCTCCGGCCACGGCCGGAGGCATTTTTCTTTCCCGGGAGAATTCTCACAATTCTCAAAAAAGGTATTGACAAGTCCATTATTGGCAGTTATAATAGCAAAGCTAACTGAATACGGCACCGCATTTGGTCGCCCGGTAAGTGATGGAGAAGTCGCGTAGCCCGGTCGAGCGCGCACGATTGGAAATCGTGTATACCCCAAAAGGGTATCGAGGGTTCGAATCCCTCCTTCTCCGCCAAAAAACCTGTATCTTCGGATACAGGTTTTTCTTTTTCCTTCTTCTGTTTTTCGTCTCCCCTCGTGGACTCTTCCTTTTAGAAAAAGAGAGCGGCGCGCGTTTTGGATTCCGGCTTGAATCTTGCCTGAGTTTAGCCTTATACTAAGTAAAAACAAAAAGAAGGGGGTGTTACATATGTTGGAAATCCGCCGTGCAGCTTCCGACCAATTTGAAGAAGTGGTCCGTTTTTACAACGAAATTATCGATAGCTTCAGCAAAACCCAATATAACCCTGCCTGGACCAAGGACGTTTACCCCGACCGCCCGCTTCTGTGGGAGGATGTCAGCCGGGGCCAGATGTACTTAGGCTACGAGGAAGGCCGGCTGATTGCCGCCATGGCTGTCAACCGGAACTGCAACGCTGAGTATGCAGACTGCCGATGGATAACCGAGGCCTCTCCGGACCAGACCAGTGTGCTGCACCTGCTGTGCGTCCACCCGGATTACGCCCGTCGGGGCTATGCCAAGCAAATGGTGGCTTATGCCTTAAAGCTTGCCCGGGAGGCCGGCTCTCTTTCCCTGCGTTTGGACGTTCTCAAGGGCAACCTTCCGGCCGAACGCCTCTACCCCGGGCTGGGCTTTCAGTACTGCGGCGAGCAGACCCTTTACTATGAGGATACCGACTGGGCAGCCTTCTATTTATACGAATATCCCCTTCTTTGAACAGCCGGCAGAGTGGGTCGTAACGGCAGCTGTGGCTGCACTTCTCTCAGTTTCGCGCAGTGTCTTCCTGTGTCGAAATGTTATTTTCAGAAATAGTCGAAGCTTGCGGATGCAACATATCCAAGTAAGAAAAACCGCAAAGTGCATCTAAGGCCATATCGTAGCTTGGCGTCTTCATCCAAAAGCAAGCAAAACAATTCCCGAAATCAACGTAAAAGCGATGAACGTTCGTTTCCTCTGTTACCAATTGGTAAATATGCTTTACTTCATCGTTCTGCGAAAATGTGTTTACTAAAATATATTTGCTATCGTCTCTGTATACCTTTGTGTATTCCTCCTTGTAATCCTCGTTTCCAAGATATATACGGAAGAAACACGACGAACCATTTTGGTTTTCCAAAAGCAGGTACACTTGGTCCCACTCTGGGTGTAATATCATTTGTTTGAAATGATATTCTTTGGAATTTGGGAATGGTACACTGGAAAGCCAAGACAGTGTTTTCTTCAAATCGTCTTTATTCTCAATTCCATTCATGTTGTACTTACCGGTTGGTTCTTCCCGTAGAAAGGCTTCAAATTCCTCATCTGACAATTCTGCTGCTTTTATAAAAGCCTCATACTCGTCAAGGCTATCAAAGATGAACTGATTCGACGGTTCGGAATACCTTTCATTTGCCTCGGTCGTTGGTTCAGGAGATTCCGCTTCTGTGCGATTACTCTCTTCAAGAGTTGTCTCAATCGCCGATGTGGTTTCGCTCACCAGAGGGTTGGATTTCGGTATCTGTGTGCAACCGGACAGGATGATGGCTATCAGCAGTATAAAACAGATACTGCTGCCTGTATTTATCAAAGAATTCATGGCTTTTACCCTTTCATTTTCCTCTTATACTACTATTGAACAATCAATGGTGGTTGTTTAGGTGTGAATTGATGTTATTTTTGCACACAGTACAATATAAGGAATTGATTCCTGTTGTTTCTATGTTGCACCTGTCGGACATAATACATGTCGGCAACGCCATTCCTTTGCACTCATAGCAATACGGATTGTTGCAATCCGAGTTTGGAGGTGCGCCGTAGCAATAGTGATCATGAGTCCCCAACTGGTGAGAGGTTTCATGCAGTAATGAATACCGACTTTCTTGTTGTACCTTTGCGTCTGATTGATTTCCGTATGTATTGTTGTAAACTACTGCATAAGGTGTCAAAACTACTGTGTGATAATCCCTGTACGATACTGAACGAGGATTGCCCGGCAGAATGTGACCAGTCCACAAATACTTTGATATCGTTGCTGTACCTGCACCTTGATCTGCAACCAATTCCGTTCTTAGGGCAGAGGTTGTTAAATGCTCTGAGGAGTGCCCACATGTCCCCGTTAAATTAGAACTTGTCACAATACCATAGGTTTGATTTTTACAGTCATCTGCGGATGATGTGTAGGCACTGACAGTATATGTGACATTTATGTTGAACAGCTGATTTAAGATGTTTTTAACCACAGCATGATGTCCCTGGACTTTAGATATTGCATCCGAGAATCGTTGCCGATATCCTTGGTCAACAAAACTTTTCATCTGTAAAGAATAGCTTCGGCTTCCATCCGTGTAAGTGATTGTCAGCTTCGGCTTGTTGGCAGAGGAGGACTCCGAGGAATGGAAGGTCGCCCAATAGTTGTTATTGGATTCCGTTGTGTCCTGCAGCTTTACACCATGGTTGTTGCTGTCATTATT
>JAKSQI010000089.1 GCA_024404215.1 Oscillospiraceae bacterium | reverse complement strand
ACCACAACCTGGTTGTACGTATTGCCGGCTTCTCTGCCTACTTCGTAGACATGACCGAGGCCATGCAGGAAGACATCATCTCCCGCGCTGAGCACAACCTGTAATTCAACAGGCAGACATCTGGAAAGGGGTAAACCCTTTCCGGGTAAAGGATAAACCATGCAGTACCATTACTTAATTGAATATTGGGATTGCCGCACCTGCCATGCCAAGGTGAACTGCCAGATTTGCGAAGAGAAGGTTACTCAGGCTTTGGATAAGACCGGTCTGGTGGAGAGCCTTGAATTGCAGATGGTCCGGAAGGAACTGGCTTTTGAAGCAGATCCGGCGGACTTTGATGACATTGAAGAAACACTGGAAGAATGCGGAGTTTTCCTAAACTGAATGAAAAGGCCGGCCTTGGTAATCAAGGCCGGCTTTTTGTCATCCTTTGGGATAGATACACGCTGGAGATTATGAATATGGCCCCTAGGGCCTGGAGCCAGGTGAAGGCTTCTTTTAAGAAGATGACTCCGGCAAAAATGGAGAGAACCGTTGTAATGTTGGCAAAAAGGGTAGCCTGGCTAACAGATACATGGCTGCTGCCGAAATTCAGCAGCAGAAAGGCTACAATGGAGGAAATACAGGAGAGATAGAGTATGGCCAACCAAAAGAGGGGGGCGGACAGGGCTCCGGTGAGGATGGCCGGCCCTGCCATGCAGCAGCGGACAAAAGCAAAAAGGACAAAGACCAGGGTTCCGCAGCCAAACATGACATAGGTGCGTTCCAGCGGGGAGTAGTAGGGGGCAGATTTGCTGCTGAATACATAGAAGAGGGCTCCGGCAGCTACGGCTATCAAGAGAAAAACCAAGCCCTTCAAGGAGGAATGCATGCCTTGAGCCCCTAAAGCGGTTAGAATTACACCTGCTACGGAAATGACTGCGCAGATGACCTGCACTTTTTGTGCCCGCTGCCCCATGAAGAGAACATCAAAGAGAATTCCCGCCAGAGGAATTAAGGCTATGATGATGCCGGAAAAGGCGGATGAGGTATAGGTTATACCGTAGTTCTCAGCAATAAAATAGACGATGGGCTGGAAGATGGCCAGCAGCAGAATATCCTTTTTTGGCTTGCCCTTCAGGGAGAAGACCAGCAAAGGCTGCCCCTTTCTGTTTTTCAGAAGTCGCCCGACCAGAATAATCAGGTTCATGAGCACAAAGGCTGCCGTAAAGCGGACAGCAATGAGAACGGAGGGCTCTGTCAGCTCAAGGGCCAGCTTGGAAAAGAGAAAGCTGAAGCCGAATATGGAGTTGCCGACTATGACTGCGGCAACTGCCGCATTGTTTTGTTTCATATTTTATCTGTCCTTTGTTGAGATAGTGAACAGTATAAAGGAAAGACGGCCCGGATTCAATAAAAAAAGCCAATCCCAGTGAGTTTTCGGGATTGGCCTGTTTTTAGTCTAGAACCTTGCCGTCAGTGGATAGAGTAACTACCTGCCAGGGAATAAGCTTGCCGCTGGCCTGCAGAGCTTTTTTTGCTGCCCTTTCCAGTCCACCACAGCACGGAACATCCATGCGCAGGACGGTCAGGCCTTGAATATTGTTATTTGCCAGGATTTCCGTCAGCTTTTCACTGTAGTCCACGGCGTCCAGCTTGGGACAGCCGATAAGGGTAACCTTGCCGGTCATGAACTGATTGTGGAAGTCCCCGTAGGCGAAAGCGGTGCAGTCAGCCGCAATGAGCAGTTCAGCACTGTCAAAATAGGGCGCCTTCACCGGGGCTAGCTTAATTTGAACCGGCCAGTTTTGAAGCTGAGTGACTGGTTTGGTTGCAGGAATGGCCGGGGCCTCCGCTGACAGTATCATGATGGGAGTTGCCTCCGGCTGCAGCTGACGTTTCCCTGTGCCGGGGCAGATAGCTGACTTAGCTGCACGGGCAGGGGTTTTGGTTTCCTTTGCAGCTTTTACGGCAGCTGCGTCGTAGGCGGCGGCTTCCCGCTCCTCAAAGGGGATGGCACCGGTGGGACAGCCGGGGAGGCAGTCCCCAAAGCCGTCACAGAAATTCTCACGAAGCAGCCTGGCTTTGCCGTCAATGACTTCAATGGCACCTTCGTGGCAGGCCTTGGCACATATGCCGCAGCCATTGCATTTGTCTTGGTCAATGTGAATGATTTTTCTTATCATGGTTTCTTCCCTCTAAAACTAGTATTTTGAGCTGTTTTAGGCCTTACGCGTGGGGAAAATACTGCTTTTACCGCTCTCAAAGCGTTCAGCAACGTTTTCCAGGTATTTACGAATGGGCAAATGTTGGGGACAGGCTTCTTCACACTGACCGCAGCCGACGCATTCACCGGCTTTTCCAAAACCGGCCAAAGCAGTGTTGTTGTAATATACCTGCTGACTGGAAAAGTTCCCGGTAGTGCGCATGATACTGTTGTAGGCAGCAAAGTATTTAGGAATTGCTATGTTTTTTGGGCAGCCGTGGGTGCAGTATTCACAGGCGGTGCAGGGAATAGCTGTGTTTTCATTGATAATGCTTTTGATTTCATCGATAATCGCCAGTTCCTTTTCGGACAGGGGCTTGAAGTCTTTAAAGAAAGAGCAATTTTCCTCCAGCTGTTCCAGTGTATTCATTCCACTCAATACCTTGAATACGCCCTTTTGACTGGCAGCAAAACGCAGTGCCAGACTTGCAGGAGTTTGACCGGGCAGTTCCTTTTTAAGCAGAGCAAGAGCTTTTTCGGGAAGGTGAATGAGGGTGCCGCCCTTGCAGGGTTCCATAACGCATACCGGTTTGCCGTATTTGGCTGCAATAGCCAAACAGGCAGCTCCTTGAACATTAGGGGAATCCATATCCACATAGTTTATTTGAAGCTGAATAAAATCAAGACAGTCGGCATAGTCGGCCAGTATTTTGTCCAAGAGCTCCGGCGTGTCGTGGAAGCTCATGCCTGCATTGCGAATTTTCCCTTCTTCTTTTTTTTGTTTCACGAAATGAAAAGCATCGTGCTTCACGCATTCGGCATATACGTTGTGCCCCATGTTATGAAGCAGATAGTAGTCAAAATAGTCTACACCGCAGTGATTCAGCTGTTCGGCAAACACTCGTTCCAAATCATCACGGTCTTTAAAATCCCGCAGAGGAAGCTTGGTGGCCAGCTCAAAGCTGTCACGGCTGTGACGGGTAACCAAAGCCTTGGCAACGGCTTTTTCACATTGATAACTGTGATAGGTGTAGGCTGTATCAAAATAGGTAAAGCCTCGGTCCAGAAAGCTGTCGAACAGGGTTTCAATGGCATTGAAATCAAAAGTGCTGGGATCAGCCTTATCCAAAACAGGAAGCCGCATGCAGCCAAAGCCGAAGAGCAAATTGTTTTTTACCGTCATTTCAGGTTCTCCTTATCTTGCTTTTTTATCAGTATAATCGCAGGGGAGACAGGAATCAATCCTTTCTTTCCCTTTGACCGGCTTTCGTTCAAAAGAGGGCGTAAAGCAGGAATTCTTTACTCGGTAAAGCATTTCTGCTATAATAATAAAAATTGCTTTGGTGAATTATTAAGCGGGAGGATTTGATTATGGCAAATAAGCATGAGGTAGTGGTTTCGGATGGTCTGTGCATAGGCTGCGGACTCTGCGCCAAGGATTGTGTATCCGGTGTTATTCAGTTGGCTAATGGGAAGGCAGCGGCCTCTGGTAAGGGATGCATTGCCTGCGGGCACTGCGAAGCTATCTGCCCGCAAAATGCTGTTAAGCTGACCGGCTTTGCGGAGGAACCGGAGGATTATCAGGAGCAAACCCGACTCAGTCCCAGCGAACTGATGAAGGCTATCAAAAGCAGACGGTCCATACGTAATTTTATCGAAAAAGATGTTCCTGAGAAGGTTTTGGCTGATATTCTTGAGGCGGGCCGTCTGGCTCCCACCGGAGGGAACTCGCAGTCTACGGGATTTATCGTTCCGGGAACTCGGCAGGCGGCTGTTGAAGCAGCCGCTGTGTCTCTTTTTCGCAAACTGACAGGGCCAATTAACCGAGTCCTGCCGTTTGAATTGGATGACTCCTCTTTCTTCAAAAAGGCTCCCTTAGTTATTGTGCTGACCGGCAATGCTGTAAACGCCTCGCTGGCAGCGGAAAATATGTGTTTTATGGCGGAGGCGCATGGCTTGGGGGTGCTTTACAGTGGGTTTTTCACTATGGCAGCTAATCGCAGCAAAAAGATACGCAGCTTACTTCAAATGACACGGAAGGAAAAGGCGGTTACTACCTTGGTTATTGGTTATCCTGCCGTAAACTATCATCGTACTGTAAGACGGGAACCCATTAAGCTTCGCAAACTATAACATCCGACACTAAAAAGTCAGGCATTCCTTTGGAATGCCTGACTTTTTACTGATGCCTGTTCCGTAGTTCAACCGCAGTCCTTCATACAGAATTTGCTTTTCTGTTCATAATCATGGCTCAGCTTGATTTTCTCAATTCACCATAGATGACGGTGGAACTGATTATGTGTTTCAAATGGAATGCAAATCCGAAAAGGAACAGCAAATCTCTACCAGCTGCGCATTTGTGTATTCCGGGTCCATAATGATTTGGCCGATGCTGTCGGCACAGATTCTGCCTGAAGACGGGTTTTTAATGCTGTCTATTGATCCGTGAACCTTAGCGTTTACTTCGCTTCGCTCAAAGGATAAGTCCGTGCCTTCCATGGTGCAGTCCTCCAAAATCAAACCTTTGCAGTAACACAGCGGCTGCGTGCCAATAATCCTGCAACGAACCAGTCGAAGGTTTTCGGAATACCATGCCAGGTATTCTCCTTTGATAACGCTGTCATAAACCGTCACGTTTTTGCTGTGCCAAAAGGCATCCTTGGTATCCATAACTGAATCACGGATTACTGCATTTTCCACATACTGGAAGGAATACTTTCCTTTCAGTGTCAAACCGGAGATAGCCATATCTTTGCATTCAAACATGGGATATTCCGATTCCAGAGAACTGCTTTCTATCCGAACGTCGTGGCAACGCCAAAGAAATTCCGGAGAGACTACCTGCGTGTCCCTCAGCATAATGTTGCTGCATTCCCGCAAAGCCTTGATACCGTCCATCCGGCAATTCTCAATAGTAATATCCTCGTCATACCACAAAGCTGCTCTGCATTTGTCGGTCATTTCACTGTCCCGGATGGTTGCACCGGAGACATGCCAAAAGGGATACCGCAGGTTAAAATAGCAGTTTTCTACGGAAAGGTTCCGGCATTCCTTCATAGCAGATTCTCCGTCCGCCGGACCGTCAAATCTACAGTTGCGTACGCCGGCTCCATCTAAACCGTATAAAGCGCGTTCCTCGTCAAAGGTTTTACCGTCAATTATCATGCTGTATTCTCCTTATCTATCAGCAATACTGAATTGTAACAGTATGCTTCAAACCTTACATGACTAATAATAGTCGGTCATTTGCAATCAGTATAATACTTAATACCGATTGTTGCAATCAGCTATAGAGATACAAAAAATAAGGACTCATATTCTATCAAAATATGAGTCCTTATATGGCAAATATGGGTTATTTTGATACAAATGCACCCATTGAATATCAAATGCACCCAACGAGCCGCTGAGGCTCTATTTTTTATGCCTGATTGGGAAAATGCACCCATTATCATACGCGCAGAGAAGCAAGCTGCCAGAGTGCTGATTTCTGACAGTTCGCGATTGATTCTGGAAAGTTATGCCTCTTTACGGTACGAATCAAAGTAAATGATTTTGCTCTCGGTTTCGCCAGTAGGTTCGGTATCGCATTCAGGCACCTGAGTTTCTTCAAGCAAACCGATTTCCAGCCCTACAAAACCAAGTACCGTAAACCCGGCACCGGCGGCGTGTACCAAATCAATGACCACCTTTGGGAGGGCAAATACTCTCCCAGGGATGCCCAGGGCAAACGAACTTCCCATAATGTCTACGCCCCAACCCGTGAGGAATGCGAAGAAAAGCTGGCGAAGATGATTGAGGAAGTGAAGAGAAAGATTGCGGAAGAGAAGGAGAGAACGATATTTCAAAAGTGAGTTGTAATAATTATAAAATTTGATGCCAATGTTTATGCGAAAGAGTGAAGCAATCATGACCCGAGAAGAAGTATCTCTCATCTGCAAAGCCATGTCCGATCCCAACCGGCTGAAGATTATTGAAATGCTGACAAAGGGTGAGAAGTGCGGTTGCGAGCTGCTGGATGAATTGCAGGTGACCCAGCCGACCCTGTCCCACCATATGAAGGTGCTGAGTGATTGTGGTCTTGTATCTTCTTACAAAGAAGGGAAGTGGCAGCACTACTCCATCAACTGCCAGCGTTTTGCAGAGTTCAAAGAATATCTGAATGGTGTAACCTGCTGGAAGGATGATGCAAAACGTCAATCCTGCTGCTGTGGCAAGTAAAAAGCATACCCGTCAGGTGTCCGGACACCTGACGGTAATCTTAAGTAAAATACATCGACAATCATCTATTTAAGAAAGGGTGTGAACCGTGCAAACTCTATTATCCGGCTGGGATTTCTTTCAGAAGCAGATCCTCGGCCTGCGATGGC
>JAKSQI010000088.1 GCA_024404215.1 Oscillospiraceae bacterium | reverse complement strand
TTAACTACTTCAAGGAGCTGTCGATGTACATCATCGCCGGCAAGATGAAGCTGGAGGAATTCCGCAGCACCCAGCTCGCCGCCGCCATCGAAAAGGCGCGCAAGAGCGGACTGCCCGAGGATGCCCAGGCTGCCAGCGATTACGCCAACATGATTAACCGCTTTGAGAAAAAGCTTTACGACCTGGAGGTTACCCGCATGGTATCCGTGCAGATGGCCCCCCAGATGCGTCTGCTGCAGAACAACGACACCCTACTGGTAGAAAAGATTCAGACCAGCATTGTAAACACCAGTCCCCTGTGGAAGAGCCAGATGGTTATGGCTCTGGGCCTTTACAACAGCCAGCAGGCCATGCAGGCCCAGCATGAGGTTACCGAGATGACCAATGCCCTGCTGAAAAAGAACGCCCAGATGCTGAAGACCGGCAGTGTGGAAATCGCCAAGGAATCCGAGCGGGGCGTAGTTGACATTGAAACCCTGACGGAAACCAACCGCATGCTGATTGACACCTTGGAAGAGGTACAGCAGATTCAGCGTGACGGCTCTGCCAAGCGCCACGCCGCCGAAGCTGAGCTGGGCCGCATTGAGGGCGAGCTGAAGCAGAAGCTGCTGGACCTGCGCCGCTAAGAGGCAGCCTACGCCCATAGCACACATAATTCAAAACCCATCGGTCTAACCGATGGGTTTTCTTTTTGCCATAAGCAGATTCGCAGAATATGACTTAGTTAATCTTTCGTATGTTAACGAAAGAAGAAAAAGGAAGGCAATTAATCCTTCCTTTTCCGTAACTATTCTTTAATTCTCTGACAGGGTCTCCGACTCTGCCTGCTGAGCCAGCTCGGCCAGCTCCTGTTCAATTTCCGCCAGCAGCTTTTTATCCTGCTTGGTGGTAAAGCTGAGCTTTTCGTACATGTCCGGCCGGCGCTGGCGGGTGCGGATAATGGACTGCTTGCGGCGCCATTTGGCTATGTTGACGTGATGACCGGAAAGCAAAACGGGGGGAACCCGGCGGCCGTTCCAAACCTCCGGCCGGCTGTACTGGGGGTATTCCAGCAGGCCGTCCCAGTGGCTTTCGTTCTCAAAGCATTCGGCATCCGGCAGCACACCGGGTACCATGCGGCAGACGGCGTCGGCCACGGCAATGGCGGCAATTTCGCCGCCGGTGAGAACAAAGTCACCCAAAGAGATTTCTTCGTCCACACACTCATCAATAAAGCGCTGGTCAATGCCCTCATAATGGCCGCAGACCAAAATCAAATGATTATAATCGGCCTTGAGCCGGCGGGCTTCGGCTTGATTAAAAACCTTGCCGCAGGGGGACATGTAAATGGTATGAACCCGCTCCCCTGCTTCCTGACAAATGTGCTTCCAGCAGTCGTAAAGAGGCTGGGCCTGCATGACGCAGCCCCGGCCGCCGCCGTAGGGATAATCATCCACCTGATTCTGCTTGTTGGTGGTATAATCCCGAATCTGGTGGCAGTAAATTTTCACATAGCCCCTTTCCTGACCCCGGCCGATGATGCTGTCAGACAGCATATCCCCTACGGTATCCGGAAAGAGCGTCATGATATCAATCTGCATTACAATCCCTCAATCAGATGAATGTGAACCTTGCCTTCCTGCAGGTCCACCTTGCGAACAAATTCCGGAACACGGGGCACCAGAATTTCCCGCTTGCCCCGGATAACCAGCAGGTCACCGCCGGGCATGTACATGATATCCTTAATGATGCCGATTTCAGTCCCGGTATCGGCATCTACGGCAGGAAGGCCCATGATATCAGCCAGAAAATAGGCGCCTTCCTCCAAATGGGCATCCTCCCGGTCGATGCAGAGGATTTTACCCCGAAGGGCCTCCGCCTTTTCTACCGTGTCAATGCCCTCCAGCGCTGCGATGAGCATGCCCTTATGAATACGGGCAGACTTAACAGAAAAGGCCTCTCCGTCCATGTAAAAGACAGAGAAGCCCTTTAAAAATTCTGCACTGTCAGCCCAGGGCTGAATCTTAAGCTCACCACGGACGCCGTGGGTGGTTGCCACCTTTCCGGCTTCCAAGTAGCGCTTCATGATCAGTCGACAATGTCTACGCTGATACGCTTGCCCTGCTTTTGAGCAACGCTGCGCATCAATACGCGGATTTCCTTTGCGATTTTGCCTTGGCGGCCGATTACCTTGCCCATATCGCCGGGAGCAACACGGAGCTCGTAAACGGTCTCGTCGGCCTTTTCAATCTCGTCAACAATCACGTCATCGGGGTTGTCGACCAGATTGCGTGCAATATAAAGCAAAAGCTCTTTCATAGGAATTAGATGCCGGCCTTCTTCAGCAGAGCCTTAACGGTATCGGTGGGCTGAGCACCGTTCTTGATCCAGTACTGAGCGCGCTCTGCGTCAATCTTGATTTCAGCGGGGTTGGCCAGGGGGTTGTAGGTGCCGATTTCTTCGATGCAGCGGCCATCGCGGGGAGCCAGAGACTCAGCTACTACTACACGATAAAAGGGGTTCTTCTTAGCGCCCATTCTGCGAAGTCTGATTTTAACCATGATAATTTCCTCCAAAAATGTAAATAAATTGTTTGTTTATCAGTGAGCATTAAAATGCTTATCTGCCGTAATCAGAAGGGAAAGCGGCCCTTCTTGCCCTTTTTTCCAAAGGCCTTGCCGCCGCCAAACATGGCAGGCAGCTTGCCCTTGGACATTTGCTTGGTCATCTGCTGCATCATTTCATACTGCTTAAGCAGACGATTGACATCCACAACGGTGAGACCGCAGCCGGCGGCAATACGCTTTTTGCGGCTGTTGTTAATGACATTGGGGTTTTCCCTTTCGTATGGGGTCATGGAAAGGATAATGGCCTCGGTGCGAATCAGGGCCTTGTCATCCAGGTTGGCGCCGGCTAAAGCCTTGCTGTCCATCCCCGGGAGCATGCCCAGGATATCCTGAATGCTGCCCATGCCCTTGAGCTGAATCAGCTGGTCCAGGTAGTCGGAAAGGGTAAACTTGTTTTTGCGCAGCTTCTCGGCCATTTCTTTGGCCTTTTTCTCATCCAGACTGGCCTCGGCCTTCTCAATGAGGGTGAGCACATCGCCCATGCCCAAAATACGGGAAGCCATGCGGTCCGGGTGGAAGACCTCAATCTGGTCCAGCTTTTCGCCGATACCGGCGAATTTAACCGGCTTGCCGGTTACGGCCCGGATAGAGAGGGCTGCACCGCCTCGGGCATCGCCGTCCAGCTTGGTAAGCATGATGCCGTCAATATCCAAAGCATCGTTAAAGGCGGTAGCGGCATTCACGGCGTCCTGACCAGTCATGGCGTCAACCACCAGCATGATTTCATCGGGATTTACCGCAGCCTTGATGTTCTTCAGCTCATCCATGAGGGTATCATCGATGTGAAGACGACCGGCAGTATCCAAGAAGACCAGGTCATTGCCGTTTTTCTTGGCATGGTCAACAGCGGCCTTGGCAATGGTAACGGGATTCTCGGTTCCCATCTGGAAAACGGGAATCTCCAGCTGAGCGCCTACGGTTTCCAGCTGCTTAATAGCGGCGGGACGGTAGATATCACAGGCTACCAGCAGGGGGCGCTTGCCGGTGGACTTTTTCAGGTAGGCAGCCAGCTTGGCACCATTGGTGGTTTTACCGGCACCCTGAAGGCCAACCAGCATGACCACCGTTGGGGGCTTGGGAGACAGATTAATGGAAGCGTTCTTGGCGCCCATGAGATTGGTCAGCTCTTCGTTAACGATTTTGATGACCATCTGGGCGGGGGTCAGGCTTTCCAAAACCTCCTGCCCGGCAGCACGCTCGGACACGGTTTTGACGAAATCCTTAACAACCTTATAGCTGACATCGGCTTCCAGCAGGGCCAGACGAACCTCACGCATGGCCTCCTTAATGTCGGCTTCGCTTAAGCGGCCTTTGCCGCGCAGCTTTTTAAATACACTATTGAGTTTTTCAGAAAGACTGTCAAATGCCATTCGTTTAACCCTTCATAAGCTCCAGCAGCTGTTCCAGCTTTTCCAAATCTGCGGTGCTCTCAGCATCGGAGATACGGCTTTTAAGCCCTGTGGTCAGCTGCCGGGCCTGCTCGATTTGGGCGCTTCGAAGCTCGAAGCGGGCCAGCAGGCCGGTTTTGGTTTCGTATTCTTTCAGCGCATTCTCGGCCCGGACCAGGTTATCGTGAACCCCCTGCCGGGTAATGCCGGCCTGCTCGGCAATCTCAGCCAGAGACAGGTCTTCGTTGTAGTAGAGGTCAAAATACTCACGCTGCTTATCGGTTAATAGCTCACCGTAAAAGTCAAACAGCATGGTCATCTGCAAGGTATGGTCAGACATAGGGAACCCTCTGCTTTCTGCGCTGTAAAGGTCAATCACTTGACACCAGCGCAGTATACCGCAAGGGCGAAAAAAAGTCAAGCCCAAATGTAAAGGTTTTTACCTTTACACCCGAAAAAATAGAAGACTCACCCACAAGCGGATGACAGGGCGCCGAGAGACTGCTATAATACTGCCGAAAACCATTTGAAACGAGGTGACGCCGTGACAGTATATTACAGCGAGGCCGGCAGCCTGAGCGAGCATGACGCTGCCCTGCTGCTGTTAGAAAAGGCCTGGTACGCTGAACAGGACGGCCCCCTGCCCCGGCTTGCCTACAGTGAGCGGGGCAAGCCCTACTTTCCGGAGCAGCCGGACCTTTACTTCAGCCTGAGCCATTCCGGAGGACAGGTAGCCTGCTGCCTGGCAGAGACCCCCTGCGGCTGTGACCTGCAGGAGCCAAGAGACCTGTCCCCGGCCCTGCTGCGGCGCTGCTTTCACGAGGATGAACAGGCCCTTGGAAGCCCCCTTCATCATTGGTGCCTGAAGGAGTGCTTTGTGAAGCTCACGGGTCGTATGGACCGGCCATACCGAGAGATGGCCTTTCTGCCCGAGGGCCAGCTCTATCGCGGCCCGGAGGAGGTTTGGGGCCGGGTTTGGAGCCTGCCCGGTGGCTTTGTTCTGGCCGTTGCAGCCCGGGGGGAGGAAGCCCTGCCTCTGCAGCCCCGCTATCTGCCAATCCCGCAAAAAACAGGTTGAAATCCCCTGCTTCTTTTTGTATACTGTAAGCATCAAAAGCAGCGCCCTGCGCGCTTGATAAAATTGGAGGTTATACCATGCAAGTTAAAGCTGCTGTTGCCCATGTTCCGGGCAAAATGGTCATTGAGACCGTAGAACTGGCTGAGCCCAAGGCCACCGAGGTCTGCGTTAAGATTATCGCTGCCGGTGTCTGCCATACGGACGCTGCCGGTCTGAATGCTGTTGTTCCTGTTACCTTCCCCGCCATCTTCGGCCATGAGGGCGTAGGTATTGTTGAATCCGTCGGTGTCGGTGTTGATACCCTGAAGCCCGGCGACAAGGTTATCCTGAGCTTCGCTTCCTGCGGCTGCTGCAAGTACTGCATTCAGGGCACCCCTTACGCCTGCGATGAGCTGAACCGTCTCTTCTTCGACGGCTCCTATAAGGACGGCACCAAGCGCTTCTCCAAGGACGGCGAGGCTGTTTCCAGCTTCTTCGGTCAGGGCTCCTTTGCTGACCATGTTGTTGTTGACGCCCGTAACGCCGTTAAGGTTGACATTGACGAAGAGAACCTGAAGAAGCTGTGCTCTCTGGGCTGCGGCGTACAAACCGGCGCCGGCGCTGTTCTGAACACTCTGGTTCCCGAGCCCGAATCCACCCTGGCCGTATTCGGCTGCGGCGGTGTTGGCATGGCCGCCATCATGGCTGCAAAGATTCGCGGCTGCAGCAAGATTATTGCTGTTGACGTTGTTCCCTCCCGTCTAGAGATGGCCCTGGAATGCGGCGCCACCCACGTAGTAAACGGCAAGGAATGCGACTCCGTTGAGAAGATTAAGGAAATAACCGGCGGCGGCGCCAACTACAGCGTTGAGTGCACCGGCGTTCCCTTCCTGGTAAAGCAGGCCCTGAGCTGCCTGTCCCGTCTGGGCAAGTGCTGCCTGGTATCCGTTACCGGCGATGCCGAGGTTCCCATTGCTCTGGAGCCCCAGCTGATGAACCCCAGCGTTACTCTGGTAGGCGTTACCGAAGGCGGCGCCAATCCCCAGACCTTTATCCCCAAGCTGGTTCAGTTCTACAAGGAAGGCCGTCTGCCTGTAGACAAGCTCACCGACACCTACAAGTTTGATGACATTGAGCAGGCCTTTGAGGATTCTCACTCCGGCAAGACCATTAAGCCCATTCTGATTATGGACTAATTGCATAGGGGCATCGCAAGGTGCCCCTGCTTTTTGAGCGGAATAATTATTTAAAGATAAGGAGACTTTTATCATGGGTAAATTACTGGAAGGCAAAGTTGCCATCGTAACCGGTTCCGGTCAGGGCGTAGGCCGCGCCCTTGCCATGAAGTACGCCTCTGAAGGCGCCATGGTTATCACCAACAACCGCAAGAGCGAAACCAAGCAGCTGACCCCCGAAGAAATCGCTACCCTGTCCCCGGAAGACCTGAAGAAGGTACAGGAGCGCTATGCCATGCTGTCCGGCGACGCTGCCACCACCGCCAACGCCATTGTTGCCAACGGCGGTAAGGCCACCCCCTTCTTCTGCGATATCGGTAACTTTGATGCCGCCAAGGAGCTGGTTGAATGCGCCGTT
>JAKSQI010000087.1 GCA_024404215.1 Oscillospiraceae bacterium | reverse complement strand
TCAATCTTACAGGCCGGCTGAAGAATAGCTGCTGAAATAACTCAAAATCTGCGCCACTGTAATCAAAGAAAAGATGCTGTATAGATGCAATTCGCAGCGCAAATGCAAAAAATTCAACAAAAAGTTAGAAAAACCGCTGATTTCGTGAGAAATCGGCGGTTTTTTGGTCCGAGTGACAGGATTCGAACCTGCGGCATCCTGCTCCCAAAGCAGGCGCGCTACCAACTGCGCTACACCCGGAAATATGTAATTGTACAAAATACAACGGATAGGGGAGCAGACTGCCTGCGGCATCCTCGCCTACGGCGCCGATTTGCGGTGCCCGCTTCCGGCGGCATTGCATTTGCCGTCAGCGACCGCGGCACCATGTCGCCCTCCCTGCATCCGCCACAGGCGGCGGTCGGACTCCATGCCCAAAGCGGGCGCGCTACCAACTGCGCTACACCCGAGTATCTTTACTTATTTTACTAGATTAGCTAGAAATGTCAAGGTTTGATTTTTGCCATTATGCCCGGCTTCTTGTGCCCGGCAGCATCCTATGGTACAATATAGATTAACATAGGAGGGATATGCCATGTTTACCGAAGAATCTGTTCGCATTCTTGTTGAAAAACAGAGAGCTTTTTTTCAAAGCGGAAAAACCTTAGATGTTAACGGGCGGCTTGACCAGCTGAAAAAGCTGCGCGGTGCTGGTATAGCCAATGAAGAAGAACTGCTGCAAGCTCTGAATCAGGATCTGGGGCGCAGCGATGCGGAGGCCTATTTCTGTGATGTAGGCTCTGTTGTTCTGGAACTGAACGAGACTATTCATGGCTTGCGGCGCTGGGCCAGACCGGAGAACCGCTTCAGCGGCTTTACCTGTTTCCCCAGCATGCTGACCAAGGTTTATAAAATGCCTTACGGCGTTACCTTAATCATCAGCCCCTTTAACTTTCCCTTTCTGCTGTCGCTGGGGGTATTGGCGGCGGCAATTGCCGGAGGCAACACGGCCATCATCAAGGCCAGCTCTAAGTCAGCAGCCTGTACCGCAGCCCTGCAGAAGCTGATAGGGGACTGCTTTCCCCCGGAATTTGTTACGGTTCTGGACGGGGGCCACGATGTGGCAGATTTCTGCCTGGCCCAGCGCTTTGATAAAATCTTCTACACCGGTTCCCCCAAGGTGGCCAAGCATGTAATGGCCGAAGCGGCTAAAAACCTAACCCCTGTGGCACTGGAGCTGGGAGGAGAAACCGGCAACTGGTGCATTATCCGTAAGGATGCTGATTTGAAGGACGCAGCCCGAAAGATTGCCTTCTTCAAGCTTTGCAACAGCGGCCAAATCTGCATAAACATCAATCAGGTTGCCGTGGAAGAATCCGTGGCTGAGGCCTTTGTTGCCGAGCTGAAGCTGGCTTTCCGGAAGCAAATCGGGGAGAATGCTTTGGAGAATCCTGAGTATCCCAGGTTGATTTCCCGTCAGGCTTATGAAAAATGTGCGGAGGAGGCGGAGAAATACCGCAGCCGTGTGGTATATGGGGGAGAGGGCGACCCCTTTACCCTGCGTTATCAGCCCACCATTCTCTATCCCATCGGCTTGGAGGAAGAGGTGGTGCAGCATGAACTGTTTTCGCCCCTGCTGCCGGTAGTGCCCTATGCGGAGGCGGAAGAGGAGAAGCTGCTGCAAACCATCGGACAAAGAGAGCATGGTCTGGCCCTCTATCTTTTCACTTCAGATAACAAATGGGCTAAGCGGGTCATTTCCACTCAGCAGTACGGCGGCGGATGCGTCAATGAGGTTATTCTGCATTTAATGGTCAAGGGGGCCCCCTTTAACGGCACCGGCCATTCCGGCATGGGAGCCTATCACGGCATTTGGGGCTTCCGGGAATTTACTCATCCCTCTACGGTTTTGTTTGGCAGCCGACATTTTAACCTGCCTTTGAGAGAGCATCCCTACACCGGGGCTGGGAATGGCTGGAAGCTGAAGCTGCTGCGATTGTTCGAACGTTAAGAAATCTGGCTAGAAAAGCTTAAGGAAATCTTCATTGGTGAGGAATTGACCTGTGAAGGACTAAATTTTATAATATTGGGGAACCGGCTTACGCGTCCGGTCGTCCTATTTAGGAATATGTTTATAGGGGGTAATCCTGTGAAAAAAGCACTGGCATTGATACTTGGCTGTGTTCTGCTGCTGGGCTGTCTGTCCGGCTGCGGTTCTGTTGAAGGAAGCGCCATGGTAGAAAACGTAGGCATGATTTGCGGTATCGGGTCCGTTGGCCTGGTGAATCGCTTCTCCGGCGTGGTTACCGCAGGGGAAGAGACGAAAATCAGCAAGGATGAGAACTTCGTTTTGGATGAGATGCTGGTTTCTGTTGGGGATGAAGTGAAGATCGGTGATGTGCTGTTTACTTATGATACCGAGGCCGGCCGGCTGCAGCTGGAGAAGGCCGAACTGGAGCTGGAGCAGATGCAGGCCAATCTAAAGGCCCTGCAGGACCAAAAGGCCGACCTGGAAAAGCAGAAATCCAAGGCCAGCGGCTCACTGGAGCTGTCCTTGAGTTTGGAAATCCGGGATTTGGAAACCCAGATTACCGAAGGGGAATATAACCTGAAGGCCAAGGAAAATGAGATTGCCAAGCTGGAAACCAGCCTGCAGACGGCAGAAGTGAAGTCTCCCATTGACGGCCGCATTCAGTCCATCAACGAAAATGGCGGTTATGACAATTACGGCAATCCCTTGCCCTTTATGTCTGTAGTGGCCACCCAGGGCTACATGGTTAAGGGCTATGTGAATGAGACTAACATCAACAGCCTCATGGAGGGAACCCCCATGCTGCTGCGGGCCCGTGTGGGTGCCGATACCTGGACCGGAACAGTGCTTAAAATCGATTACGACAATCCGGCCCAGAACAGCAATAACTATTATTCCGATGATACCGGGAGCTCTTCCAAGTATCCCTTCTACGTTCAGCTGGATTCAGAAGAGAATCTGATGCTGGGCCAGCATGTGTATATTGAGCCTGCCAACGGCAGTGCTGAGGAGCCTGCTGCGGGCTTGAATCTGCCGGACTACTATATCGTTGACGCAGAGTCCAATCCCTTTGTCTGGGCTCAGGGCTCCAACGGCAAGCTTGAAAAGCGCAGCCTTCAGCTGGGCAGCTATGACGAAGACATGGGCACCTATGAGGTGCTTTCAGGCTTGACAGCACAGGATTACATTGCCTGGCCGGAGGATACTCTGGCAGCCGGCATGGCCTGCACCACCTACAGCGACGAGGGCTTTGTAGAGGAAGGCCCCGCCTACGAGGAAGCCGGCGCCGTAGCTTATGCCGGCTGAAAAGGGGTGACCGTATGATTCTGCAAATGACGGATATCTGCAAGGATTATCCTATGGGTAAAACCGTCAACCCCGTTTTGAAGCATGTTAATCTGACGGTAAATGAAGGGGACTATCTAGCCATTATGGGGCCCTCAGGAAGTGGAAAAACCACACTAATGAACCTGATTGGCTGTTTGGATGTTCCTACCTCAGGCAGCTATGTGCTGGGGGATAAGGACATTACCAAGTGCTCTTCCGGCCAGCTCTCGGATATCCGCAATCGAGAAATCGGCTTTGTTTTTCAGTCCTTCCATCTGTTGCCCAAGATGACGGCTTTGGACAACGTGGCACTGCCCTTGCTTTATGCCGGTGTCAGCAAGGCCGAACGCCGTCAGCGGGCCCGGGAAGCGCTGGAAACCGTGGGCTTGGGTGAACGTGTGGATTTTATGCCGGACCAGCTGTCCGGCGGACAGAGCCAGCGTGTGGCCATTGCCAGGGCCATTGTGAATCGGCCCCGGCTGCTTTTGGCCGACGAGCCCACCGGCGCATTGGATTCTGCCTCCGGTGAGCAGGTCATGAAGCTTTTTGAAAGCCTGCACGAGGGCGGTTCCACCATTATCATGATTACTCACGACAGCGGCGTTGCCAAAAAGGCACACGATGTGCGCTACATTCGCGATGGTATTCTTTCAGGGGGTGAGGGCATTGAATAAAACCCTGAAGCGGGTGATTCTGACCATCGTAATTATTGCGGTTGTCATTGCTGCCATCTGGGGCATTCTGACGGTAATTCGGGCATCCGGACGGAAACCGGTGAACGTCTATCCGGCGAGCTATTTCACCACCACCTATTGGGGGGATGAGTCCGAGTCCTATGGTATGGTTACTACGGATAAGCTGCAGAAGATTTACCTCAGCGAGACTCAGACAGTGAAAGAGGTTTATGTTTCCGAAGGGGATTCGGTGAGCAAGGGGGATAAGCTGCTGGCTTACGATACCACACTTACCGACATTGAATTGGAAAAGGCTCAGATTGCCATTGATAAGTCCGAATTGGAAAAAACCACAGCCGAAGGCGAGCTGAAGAGCCTGAAAAATGCAACCTCTACGGAGTATTTGCAGGCCCAGGCCAGCAGTTTGGAAAAGCAACTGGAGGCAGCCTGGGAAAAGGTTTATGCGGAACAGGGCAAGCCTGTGGAGCTGCCTGTTGGCAGCGGCACGGGGGAAGACCCATATTATGTGGATCGCTCCGAATACAGTCAGCTGAATCCTGAAGAACTGCTGGCTGAGCGGGAAGAACTTTGGCTGGCACTGGTTCGCAATGACGGCGGCAGCTATACCGGCTACACAGGCCTGCACTTTGAAAAAACAGAAAGCGGCTATACCCTGTCTGTTTTTGATCCGCCTGAGCTGCCTTCCCCGGAAATTGTGCCCAGTGATGAGGTTACCAGTCTGGAGACCCAGATTAACCGAGTTTATGACCTTATGGCCAACTCCTATCCTAAGGCCGAAATCGCACGCATGCTGGCTGAGACGGAAAAGAAGATTTCTGATTTGGAATTGTCCATTAAAATTGCCAAGGTAGAACTGGCACAAAAGGAGAAGGAAATCAGCGACGGCGTTGTCCTCAGCGACTTTGATGGTGTGGTTATGGCTGTCCGGGATGCTCAGGAGGCTTTTGTGAACAGTGAGGCTGTCCTTGAGGTCAGCGGCGGCGGGGGGTACTATGTAACCTGCTACGTCAGTGAGCTGGAGCGGAATTCTGTTCAGGTAGGCCAGAGTGTTACTGTGAATTCCTGGATGAACGGTATGATGTATGAAGGGGAAATTGTTGAACTCAAGGATTACCCTGCGGACAATGCAGATGCCTGGACCAGCGGCAACAGCAACGTATCCTGGTATCCCTTTGTTATTTTCATCAGCGCCGATGCCAATTTGCAGGAATATGACTATGTCAGCGTGACCTATCAGAAGGCCTCCGACGGTGCTGAGAATAGCATGTTCCTGGAAAGCTTCTTTATCCGCACAGAAAACGGAAAGACCTATGTCATGGTTCAAAACGAGTCCGGTCTGCTGGAGAAGCGGTATGTTTCCACCGGCCGTGACCTGTGGGGCAGCTACACCGAAATCCTGTCCGGTCTGTCGGAAGAGGAATTCGTAGCCTTCCCCTATGGTCAGGATGTGACCGAAGGGGCCAAAACCGTTCAGGCAGAGGCTTCTGAGCTCTATAACTATTAAAGGGGGTATGGCTCATGTTTGAAAATATAGCCCTTGCCCTGCAAGGCGTGTGGAGCCATAAGCTCCGTTCCGTTCTTACCATGCTGGGCATTATCATAGGCATTGCCTCTATTATCACCATTGTGTCCACCATTAAGGGGACCAACGACCAAATTAAGGAGAACCTGATTGGTGCCGGCAGCAACGTGGTTACCATCGACCTTAAGCAGGATGGATACAGCTATGACATGAACTACAGCAATCTGCCCCAGGGGGTAGAGGTTCTGGACGATTCTGTGCGGGATGAGCTGGAGGCTTTGGATAAGGTTCAAATGGCTGCCTTCTATCGTTCCCGCTCCTGGGCCGAGGGGGTGTTTTTCCGCAACACGCCCTTTAACGGCAACGTGCGGGGGGTGGATAATACCGATTTCCGCGTGAACAGTCTGTCTGTTACCTATGGCAGGGGCTTTTTGGAGGAAGACTTCACAGAGGCACGAAAGGTGGTTGTACTGGACAGTAAAACCGCAAACAGCCTCTTCAACGGCTTGAATCCCATTGGTCAGACCATGGAGATGGCCGGTGAGCCCTTTACAGTTATCGGTGTGGTAACGGCAACCAATGCCAAAGAGCCGGTGATTAACAGCCTGAACGATTATTGGATGTATGCCAACTCCGGCTCCGGCTCCATCTATATTCCCATTATCTGCTGGGATATTGTGTACCGCTATGACGAGCCCCAGGCTGTATGCCTGAAGGCAACCTCTACCGACGACATGACAGAGGCCGGCTCCGCTGCTGCCACTCTCCTCAATGAGCGGGCGGTAACCAGCGCCACCATTACCTACAAGGCGGATAACCTGCTGGAGCAGGCAGGCAACCTCCAAAGCCTGTCGGAAACCACCAACACTCAGCTGCTTTGGATTGCCGGCATCTCCCTGCTGGTTGGCGGTATCGGTGTCATGAACATCATGCTGGTGTCCGTTACCGAGCGCATTAAGGAAATTGGCCTGAAGCTGGCCATCGGTGCCCGTCAGCGCCGTATCCTTTGGCAGTTCCTGACAGAGGCGGCGGTTCTTACCACCCTGGGAGGTATCCTGGGCGTGGGCTGCGGTATCGGCCTGGCCTTCATGCTGAGCAAGGTTATGGGTACC
>JAKSQI010000086.1 GCA_024404215.1 Oscillospiraceae bacterium | reverse complement strand
CCCCCGGTAGAACCGGGGGTTTATTGGCCGCTAAAGCACCAAAAGAATGAAAAAGCCCCTGCGCAAGCAGGGGCTTTTCTGGTGCCGGTGGCCGGGGTCGAACCGGTACGAGGTTTCCCTCACGGGATTTTAAGTCCCGGGCGTCTGCCAATTCCGCCACACCGGCAACAGTCTAATCATATCATGTCAAAGAGAGAATGTCAAACATTGCCTTATTCTTTTGCTGCCATATGCTCACGAATAATGGTGTCCACAATCGGTCCCGAATTTTCATCAAAAGCTTCCTCCGGCTGAATGGCCGCTGCCGGGCCATGATACAAAATGGACTTTAGCCGTGCTCTCAGCGCCTCGCGGTCCTGTCCGGCTTCCAAGGCAGCAACCAGCTGCTTTTTAATCTCAAGGTTCATTTCCAGTGAATTCTCCAAAAAGGCCCTGCAGTGTGAACCATGAATCATTCCGCAGTGTGGTATCAGCATATGATGAATGGGCAGCTCCAGACAGCGGCGTATGGAATTCATGCCGTCCTCAAAGCCTGTAAGAAGAGCAGATATTACAAAGGGGCTTCCATCTACATACACACCCAAACTTTCGCTGGTCAGCAGTAAACCACAGGAAGGAAACCAAAAGCCCACTGAGCAGTTGGTATGGCCGGGAAGCAACAACAGGGTTACACTTTCATCACCTGCCTGAAAGGTTTGTCTATCGGCCAAAGGAAGGTCCACCCGCAGAGTATCAAACAAATCCTCGTGAGCTGTAATATTGAATTTGTCGGAGGCTGCCCGATCAAGGCGGCGCATGGTCCTCAGGGCGCCTGGTCTGGCAAACACAGACTTTGTTTTTTCACCGGCAACCACCTTACAGTCCGGCCAGCGTTTGGTAGCCCAGGCGCTTCCCGGTGCGTGGTCGTAATGACTATGACTGAGGAGAATAAAGTCCAAAGGTCTGCCGTCCAGTTCCCGTTCCAGATTTTCTACCAGACCATCACCGCCGCAGCCAAAGCCGGTATCAAACAGGAGCGAAACCCGGTCTCCAAGCATTAAAAAGGCTTCTCCGCCGCGGACAGGCCCAACATTGACGATGCGCTGAAAGGGGAGTCCATTGCAATTTAAATCCGGGTGAAAGCAAATACTCATACAGAATGCACCTCGTAGTGTTTTTTAGTATTATAAGTCCGCGGAAAGACCTGGTCTAGTAGCTGCCGCTTGTTTTTTTTATTCTTTTGATTATAATAAAACCGTATCCATCACGAAGGAGGCCTACCCTTTGGTTGAACTGAGCATCACTCTGGACGAAATAGATTTTGATTCCGTAGCAGAGCTTCTGACCCCTGTCATGGAGGGGCAGCTGCAAAACGGCAGCTTTCCACCCTGGGCAAAAATGCTTTTACTTGCCGGCGGTGCTAATGCCGAAACCGTGAAAAAGCTCCTGGCTAAAATACCGGACTCCAAAAAGGAAGAGTTTTTGGTACAAGCCGTTAATTATAAAACCACTCAAAGTGCTCGCAAGCTGGAAGACTACGCTGCGAAAAAGGGCATCCATTTAAAAATAACCCGGCTTGGTGCCAAAAAGCTGTAGAAAGGGTGTAGCATGCGCTATGATTAATAAGAAACTCGCATTAATTGGAACCTGCTTTACCGATATCAAAGGCTTTGCAGCCTCTGCCTATGATCCTGTAGGACGAAACCTGGGAAGCATTGAATATGTCAATGGGGGTGTTGCCCGAAATCTGGCCGTAAACTGTGCCCATATCGGGCAGCCTGTTGAGTTTATCAGCATGGCAGATATCGGCCTACAGGGCGACCGTATGCTGGAAGAGCTGGCAGGGAAAGGAATCGGTGTAAGCCATGTGCTGCGTACGGAAGAGAAGGGCACCGGCCTTTGGCTGGCTATATTAAATGAAAAGGGCGATTTAGCCGGCAGCATTTCTCAAGCGCCCGATTTAACCCTGCTGGAAAAGCATTTGGCCCAATGCTGTCGGGAGGCATTAGCTGACTGTAAGGGTCTGATGCTGGATATTGATTTGAATGAAGCCATTGCGGATATTGCCATAAGCGAAGCAGAAAAGCTGTCTATCCCGGTTTATGGGGTCGTTGGAAACCTCAGTGTCCTTTTATCCCGCCCGGATTTGCTAAAACGCCTGGCCTGCTTTATCTGCAATGAAATTGAAGCAGGAAAGCTCTTCGGCTATGACCTGAAGGATCAATCCCCGGAGCAGGTTCTGCCTCTGCTGGAAAAGGAGTCGGCCTCTAGAAGACTCCCGGCCATGGTTATTACCATGGGCAGCAAGGGCTCTGTCTTCTGTGATTTTTCCCAAAAGCTCTCTGGAATCCAAACGGCATATCCTGCTAAGGTAGTCGATACCACCGGTGCCGGGGATGCCTTCTTTTCCGCCTGCGTTTGTGCCCTGTCCCTGGGCCTTCCACTAAATAAGGCGGTGGAATATGGTGCCAAGCTGTCCGCTAAAGTCATCGAGAGCAGCGAAAATGTTTGCCTCCCTCAAACGGGATTTTTTGATTCATAAAAAACAGCCGCCACTTTGAAAGTGGCGGCTTGTCCTTTATACGGAATTACATAATCAATTCGGCCAGATAACGCTTGTAGTAGTTTGCCTTTACAGTATCAAAGAAGGCATCAATGTTATCCAGCTCGGTATCCGGCGGGATATCGCAGCCGGACGAAATTAGGAAGTTATCATAATTCATGCACTCCCAAAGCAGCTTCTGGGTAGCAGACTTGACGCCCTTGACCGGGCGGCCGTTAAAGACGCTGGAGGGGCTGATGTTGCCCATAACCAAGCGGTCGGAAGGGAAGTGCTCCAGTATGTTTTTCAAATTAACATGGTCCCCAAAATGGAAGGCCTTGCAGCCGGTATCCAAAACCTGAGGCAACAGACGCTCTACAGCACTTCCGCAGTTATGATAAATAATCAGGAAGCTGTCAGACTGGAACTCCTCCGTGATCTCTTTAACATAGGCAGTGGAAAACTCTTCCATAAGGTCAGGGGATAGTATACCGGCAAGAGGCTCAGCAAGTACAATACCATCACAGCCGATTTTTACATACTCGGCAATGTACTTCTTGATAAAATCGGTAGCCTTGCGCAGAACCGTATGAACGGTATCCGGATCTTCGTAACACATGAGCATAATGTCATTAACATTCAGTAGACGGCCGGCTAAGGAATAAGGGCCTATGCAGTTAGCAAAAATAGGCCGGTCATTAATCAAACGCATGGACTTCTGAACGCCTTCAATACAGATAGCGGTACGACCTGCACCAATTTCAGGAACCTGAAGAGCCTGAGCTTCCTCCTCATTGCTGACCAAACGACCGACAATGGTGGGCACCTCATCCTCGCCATATACACAGGTTGCGCCAAAGGCCTCTGCCTCTACAGACAAATCCATATAGCTGGCAACAGCAGGCATATCCCAGCGGTCGGCAATCAAGCGCATGCCCATGGCCTGCCAGTTCGGATTGGTTACCAGTTCTTTTACAGAGATAAACATCATCTGAACAGCGGGATATGCAAGCAGTGGGAAGGGCGTTTTATTACGGTTATGAATCAGCTGATCCAACCAGGCATTCATGTTCATAGAACATACCTCCATATATTTTATTTGCAATACTACAATATCCGTTCTTTCTTCTGTTTGCAAGGGCTTTTTAGCATTATATTTGAATACTACCAAATAATGAGGCTAAAATTATACTTATTGTAAACTTGTTTGACAGTGATGCACCACAGCCCTTACTGCCATAGGAGGTTACCACACTTTTCCTATAAAAAGCTTTGGCAGTTGGGCGCTTTTTATGGTATACTTTAAAAGTTACTGAATCATCAGAGGTGGTTACCATGGAAAACCGTTTCAAGCCGGATATTCCCTATACCATAGGAAAACTGCTTTTTAATATTCCCATGCAAGCTCTGCTTGCAGCCTTTATGCTGCTTGGAGCTGCCTTGCTCCCGTCTTCCGCTGCCGTGATTTGCATCATAGCTTCTTTGTTTGCCGGTTACGAGGTCATTCTATCAGCAGCAAAGGCATTGCTGCACAAGCGTTTTCTGCATCCGGACTTTTTCGTACTTCTGTCCTGCACGGGTACCTTTCTCCTGGGCTATCCCATGGAGGGGGCTGTGGGAATGGTTGTATATGCATCGTGCCGAAGCATTCTGGAAGCCGAAGAGGAAGACCGGCGGAATTCCGAGTCCTATTCGGACCGACTGTCCGGTTACCGTGAAAGCAGTGAAGCCTATATAAATCTAACAGAAAACGAACCGGCTCCAATTGAGCGAAAAACCAGACAGGGAAGCTTGCTGTTTTCTTTGGTCAGTGTTTTCTGTATCCTGATTTTAACAATTTTGGTACCTATGTTTTGGCGTCTGACTTACCGCATTTGGCTTCGCCGTGCTTTCATTCTTTTGGCAGCAGCTTGTCCGGGTGCCCTTGCCTTCTGTACTTCCACAGAATTTGACCGATGCATCCATGGTTCCGCCGCCGGCGGTATCTTTTATAAAAGCCGTTCAGCCATTCAAAAAGCAGCCGGTGTAACCAGTTTGGTATTCAGTCAGCTGCGCAGTGCCCCGGAAGGCTGGCACCTGGTAAACTGTATTCCTCAAGGGATAACAAAGTCTCAGCTTCTTCTTTTGGCAGCCTATGCCTGCAGTCATTCCAATGACCTTTACGCGGATATTATTCGCCGTGAAGCCGGAATTACCATAGAGGAAGAACGAATTGAGGGCCACTCCGTTTTGGAGCATTTAGGCTCCGCTGTCATCATGGATGGACGAAAAATAGCTGCCGGTACCATGGAGCTTATGAAGGCCCTCCACATTGACCCTCCGGAAATCCATACCACAGCCTCCGTTCTGCATATAGCCGCTGACGGGCAGTATGCCGGTTGTCTGCTCTTCTCCGAAGCGGTTCATCCTGTTGAAGCCGAAGCCATTGAGGAATTAACAGAAATGGGCATTGATCGTATTGTTCTTCTTTCAACAGAAGACCGCACTTTGGTGGAGAAAAACGCCCGCAGCTTGGGTATTCAGGAAGTTTTCGCCGGTTTAACACCGGAGGAGGCCAATGAACGCATGGTGCACCTGCAGCAAATGCAGCTGACAGGGGAGGCCCTGGCCTATGTAAACGACGGCTACTCAGCATCGGATTTAATGGCCAAGGCAGACCTCCGGATTTCCGTAGGCAGTGACCCCCATTTATCCCGTTCCGATGTGATTTTGCCGGAAGATGACTACCGTGTTATTGCTGCTGCCTTAAGGAACTGCCGTTATACCATGGCCGCTGTCCGTCGCAATCTTATTATTGCCTGCAGCTTTAAGATTCTTATCCTCATAGCCGCCATTGCCGGACTGGGAGGACTCTGGCTTGCTGTTCTTTTGGATACGCTAGCCTCCCTGTTCCTGATTCCCGGCACCCTTTCTTATCGGTTGATTTCCGGCCAAAACACAAAATAGGTCCCCAAAAGCTTAGTTCTATCGCTTGCAAGGCCTTCCTCTCTGTGATATAATATTTCAGAATTTTCAAAACTAATCCATATACTACTAAAACGTTAAGGGGAGAATACCATGTCCGGACATTCCAAATGGCATAACATACAGAAAACCAAAGGCGCTGCTGATGCTAAGCGCGCACAGGCATTTACTAAAATTGCCCGTGAAATTATTGTTGCTGTAAAAGAAGGCGGCAGCGGTGAACCCGCCAACAATTCCCGTTTGGCTACCGTAATCGCCAAGGCAAAGGCAGCTAACATGCCTAACGATAACATCAAGCGCACCATTGAAAAGGCACTTGGCTCCGGTAATGCCGACAACTACGAGCGCGTTACCTATGAAGGCTATGGCCCCAGCGGTGTCGCCGTGATAGTGGATGCCATGACCGACAACCGCAATCGTACCGCCTCCGAAGTCCGCCATCATTTTGATAAATACGGCGGAAATCTGGGTGCTTCCGGCTGTGTATCCTGGTCCTTTGACCAGAAGGGCGTTATCATTGTAGACAATGAGGACGAGGAAATCGAAGAGGATGAAATCATGATGGCTGCTCTGGACGCCGGTGCAGAAGACATCAAAACCGAGGAAGGTGTATATGAGGTTTACACCAATCCCGACGATTTTGGTGCCGTTAATGATGCCTTGAGTGCAGCCGGCTATAAGTTCCTCAGCGCTCAGATTGAAATGGTCCCCCAGAACTACATCAAGCTCACCAATCCTGACGACATCAAGAACATGGAAAAGATGATTGAGATGTTTGAGGATAACGATGGCGTGGAGAACGTTTGGCGCAACTGGGACGAAGACTGATGATCCTTAATGGGTGACAGGCAGATTTCTGCTTGTCACCATTTTATACCCTGGTATGTATCACAATCGTATGAAGGAGACACTACTTTGATTACTGTAAATAACCTAAGTGTTCAGTTCGGTGGAAGCCCCCTGTTTTCCCGGGTTGATCTGCAGTTTACAGCAGGGAACTGCTATGGCATTATCGGCGCTAATGGTGCCGGAAAGTCCACTTTTTTGAAGGTTCTGTCCGGAGAGCTGGAATCCACCAGCGGTACCGTTGACATTAAGCCCGGCGTACGTATGTCAGTTTTGAAGCAAGACCAGACCATGTATGATGACTATTCTGTCATTGATACGGTAATCATGGGAAATAAACGCCTGTATGATTGCGGCAAGGAGAAGGACGCCTTATATGAAAAGCCGGATTTCTCCGATGAGGATGGCATTCGCGCCGCTGAATTGGAAGAGGAATATGCTGAGTTGGGCGGCTGGGAAGCTGAGTCCGACGCCTCACAGCTGCTGCAGGGTTTAGGTATCAAGACCGAGCTGCATTACTGCATGATGCCTGAACTGGAGCCCAGACAGAAGGTTAAGGTGCTGCTGGCTCAGGCCCTTTTTGGTCATCCTGACATT
>JAKSQI010000085.1 GCA_024404215.1 Oscillospiraceae bacterium | reverse complement strand
AGAGAAGGCCGCCGCGGTCTGCGGGATTGGCCTACCCACCCTGCGGGACATCGTCCAGGAATTGCTTAAGCCCGGGCGCGACCCCCGTGATGAGCTGCCTCCTCCCATTCTGCGTACGGATGTGCTGGATTTCAAGGATTTGAAGCCGGGCATGGTTCTCACCGGAACGGTACGGAATGTCATTGATTTTGGTGCTTTTGTGGATGTAGGTGTCCATCAGGATGGGCTGGTGCACATCTCTCAAATTGTCAACCGTTTCATCAAACACCCCGGCGAGGTTCTCTCAGTAGGGGATGTGGTTAAGGTTGTGGTTCTGGAAACCGATGAGAAAAAACACCGCATTTCCCTCAGCATGAAGCAGGTTCCCAAAGAATAAGTAAAGGCCGAAGCAGCTTCTCTGCTTCGGCTTATTTCTTCGGCGGGGTTGAAATGGATGGTGTTTTCAGAAATGGCAGCAAGCTGTTGGGAAATCCTCCTGCATTTTTTCCAATGAAGGCGGATTAAATCAGCGATTTCCGCGTTTACGGGACTGATAGTCCGCATGGATGCGCTGGTTCCAATTCTTTGGCAGGGCACACTCACAGCGGATAGCGCTGACAGCCTCTGACACAGAGTCATAGACAACCTCGGTGCCGACACCATCGGCATGGTAATTGACGGCCCGGTCTTCCCGGATGCCGAAGCGGCCGGCAGCTTCAACTGCGTCAATGTTGGCCCCGATAAACATAAACTCCCAGCCGTATTTGTCTGTCATATGGGTGATTTTGTTACGGACCTCATCCGCATGGAAGCGATGGCTGGCATTTTCCATGCCGTCGGTCATAATTACGAACAGCGTGCTTGTGGGAACATCCTCAGGACGGGCGTATTTGTGGATGTTGGCAATGTGGTGGATGGCACCGCCAATGGCGTCCAGCAGGGCGGTACAGCCGCAAACCTGATAATCCTCCGCTGTCATGTCCGGCACCTGATCCAAAGGCAGACGGTCGTGGAGGACGCTGGTGCTGCTGTCAAAGAGCAGGGTGGATACCCAACAGCTGCCTTTCTGCTTTTTTTGCTTGGCCAGCATGGCGTTGAAGCCACCAATGGTGTCAGCCTCCAGGCCGGACATGGAGCCACTGCGGTCCAAAATAAATACCAGCTCGGTTGTCTTGTTCGTTTTCATTCAATAAGCTTCCTTTCTGTAAACGGTTTTCCTGTGATGGTGTCAGTTTAGCAGAAGGAAAAAGAACAGTGGTCAATCGGCGGGGGACGTTTTTGCTTTCTGGTAGCTTCCTTGACTTCTTGTCTTACCAGGAGTAAAGTATTAGGACTGTTCCCAAAAAAGGAAAGTGACAAAAGGCAGGGTTTGAAGAGAGTATGGATGTTTTAAAGGATAATCCGTGTAAGCTATTTTTGCGCTATTTGGCTGCGTCCTTAGGTGGCTGCATGATTATGACCGTCTATGGACTGGTCGATACACTGGCTATCGGACACTATGAAGGCCCGGATGGAGCAGCGGCCATTGCGGCCGTCATGCCCATGTGGACCATAATGTTTTCAGTAGGTCTTCTATTAGGAATTGGGGGTTCTGTTCTCATGGCGCAGCATCGTGGGGCCGGAAAGAGGGAAGAGGGGGATTGCTATTTTACAGCAGCTCTGTTTACCGGAATCCTGGCGGCAGCCCTGCTGACCCTGGTGTTCCTGCTTTTTCTGAATCCGCTTCTCTTTCTATTTGGGGGAAGAGGCCATGTGCTGGAACTGGCATCTGCGTATTCACGCTGGATAGCCCGGGTGCTGCCGGCCTTTACCCTAATGCAGGTGATAGCGCCCTTTATTCGCAACGATGGTCATCCCGGTTACGCTACCTTCTGTACTATGGCGGGGGGCTGCTTTAATATTTTTGGCGATATTTATTTTGTTTTTGTCTGTGACATGGGAATTCGCGGGGCTGGTCTGGCAACGGCTTTGGGGCAGCTGCTGGCTATTAGCCTGCTGGCAGCCTATTTTTTGAAGAAGGACTGCAGCCTTCGCCTGAGGCTTATGGCCGCTCGGGATTTCTTCAAACGGCTGGGAAGAATCCTGACCATGGGGGCTGGAAACTTTGTGGTTGACCTAGCCATGGGCATTCTGGCTGTTCTGTTTAACAATCAGATCATTGCTTTGATGAGCACCGATGCTTTGGCGGTTTACGGGGTCGTCTCCAACCTGGCGACCATTGTGCAGACCTTCGGTTATGCGGCCGGGGAATCGGCACAGGCCATTATGTCCCCTAATTTTGGTGCCGGACACCAAGACCGGGTTCGCACCGTGTTTCGCTATGGCATGCTGACGGCAGCCTTGATGGGCCTGTTGGGCCTGCTGCTTGCCGTGATAGCCCCGACAGCCATTGTAGGGCTCTATATGAAAGCAGAGCCCGGCGTTTTGGCGCTGGCTCCGGGTATTCTTCGCCGCTATGCCCCAGCCTTTGCTTTGCTTACCCTAAATGTATGCAGTACCTACTATTTCCAGTCGGTAGGAAGGCCTGCGGTTTCCCTGGTTGTGTCCCTTTTGCGGGGCGTGGTGCTGACAGGACTGATGATTTTTCTTCTTCCTGCCCTATTCGGTCCATCGGCCCTTTGGCTGGCGGCCCCGGTGGCTGAGCTTTTGGTTCTTGCCTATGTTGCAGCAGAGCTGCGGAAAAGCACTGTCGGCAAAAAATTCATAAAAAACTAAGCTTTGACGGAACAATCCTGTGATACAATCGTCATAAAAGCAGCGTTCTTTAAGGAGAGGTCTGATATGCAAGCAAACCGAAGAAAACTGTGCCTGTTGCTTTTGCCGATACTGGTTGTTCTGCTGCTGGCGGTCGGGGCCGTCTTTAACCTTTGGGTGAATCAATGGGGACCCCGCATCTTTCTGAAGGGGAATAGGGAAGTAATCCTGGAATGCGGCAGCACTTACTTGGACGCAGGCGCTGAGGCAGTATATGGTGGACGCTGGCTTATGCCTAACCGCATGGAACTGCCGGTAACCATTACCGGAGAGGTGAACCCTGCTGTACCCGGTGATTATACCATCAATTACCTTGCAGAAAGCAGCCGTCATGGGCGGCTTCACACCGCAAACAGCACTCGCCTGGTGCATGTGGTAGATACGACGCCTCCAGTCTTGCTCCTGCTGGAAAACCCGGATATCTACACACTGCCGGGCCAGGAATATCAGGAAGAGGGCTACACAGCGGAGGATATTGCAGACGGGAATTTGACAGACCGGGTTTTGAAAAGGGAAGAAAAGGGAATTGTCTATTATGAGGTAACCGACTCCTCCGGCAATCAAACAAAGGCCCAGCGTACCATTGTCTATAAAGACCCGATTCCTCCGGAGCTGACCCTGCTGGGAGATACTGAACTATCCATGACCGCAGGCAAGAATTTTGAAGAGCCGGGCTTTTTGGCAACGGATAATGTGGACGGAGACATAACGGACCGGGTCAAGGTCAGCGGCCAGGTGGATAAATACCACAAGGGCACATATACCTTGACTTACACCGTCAGTGATACCTATGGCAATACAGTCACAGCAGAGCGGCAGATTGAGGTGCTGCCTATCCGCCAGCCGGATTCAGTCAGCCCGGGGAATAAGGTGGTTTATCTTACCTTTGATGACGGGCCGGGCAGGTATACCGCTCAGCTTTTGGATGTTTTGGCAGAGCATAATGTGAAGGCTACCTTCTTTGTTGTGAACACGGGTTATGAAAGCTTGATTGCCCGTGAGGTGAAGGAAGGCCATAGCGTAGGTATCCATTCGGCTACCCATGACTATTCCACTATCTATGCCAGTGAGGACGCCTATTTTTCAGACCTGAATAAAATGGCCGGAATCATTTATAATGCAAGTGGACAAACAACCACTCTGCTGCGCTTTCCCGGGGGCAGCAGCAACACGGTCAGCAACTTTAATCCGGGCATTATGACCCGACTGGCTGATGCAGTAACTACCTTGGGCTATCAGTACTTTGACTGGAATGTTACCAGTGGGGATGCCGGGGAAACCACGGATACAGACCGGGTGGTGGAGAATGTAATCAAGGGGATTCAAAGCCACAACGTTTCCATTGTACTGCAGCACGATATTAAAGGCTTCAGTGTGGACGCAGTAGATGAAATCATCACCTGGGGTCTGGCTAACGGCTATACCTTCCTGCCCCTGACACCAGGCAGCCCTACCGCCCATCACGGCATCAACAATTGATTCCTGTTCTGGCTTTTCGGCCCGGCAGCAGGGAAAGCAAAGCCCCGGCTCTCGGAAAAGAGAGCCGGGGCTGTTTTTAGTAGCGCATCAAGGTAGCTTTTCCGTCATCCTCGCCCTTGGTGATGGAGCGGATGACAGCCTCGTAGCTGTAGTCACTGCTGACCTCTATCATGACCGAATCACCTACCCGGTGGCCTAAAACGGCCTTGCCAAAGGGAGATTCCTTGCTGATAAAGCCCTTGCTTGGATCACAACGAACGGTGGTGACAATCTGAATGACCTGGGTCTCGTCATCCTCAGGCATGTAGATCTCTACCTTGTCAAAAAGCCCTACCTCATCCTCGCCGGAACGGTCCGCAATGACATGGGCAGTGCTGATCATGCCGGACAGATAGCGTATGCGGCTGCGAGCATGGTTCTGGGCCTGCTTGGCGGCCTTGTATTCGTAGTTTTCGCTTAGGTCACCAAAGGCCCGGGTGCGTTTGACTTCCTCTATGGCGGCGGGCAGAACATGCTGGGTCAGTTCGTCCAGTTCCTTCTGCATCAGGGCAATATCCTGCTTGGTTAATTCGTCGTGCATGGCAGCTTCCTCCTGTTGTGGTTTCTGTATTATAGCAGAAAGCCCTTTCGGCGTCTACCGGATTCTTTTTTTGCTCTATTTGCAGAATAGAAGGGCTCAAAGACAAAAAACAGCATTTACCGCCGGAGAAATGGGTTGTATACTGGAACTATCAAGCAAAGAAAAGAGGCGGCTGATATGAAGCTGTACATGAAGCAGAAGGTTTTTTCCTGGGGCGATAAGTTCACGGTTTGGGATGAATGCAGCCGGGAGCGTTATTTTGTGGAGGGTGAAGTATTTACTTTGGGTAAGAAGCTTCATATCCTTAGCGCTGATAGAGAAGAGCTCCTCTTCATTCATCAAAAGCTGCTCAGCTTTCTGCCCCGCTACTATATTGCTCAGAACGGTGTTGATGTTGCTGAGGTGGTAAAGGAATTTACTTTTTTCCGCAACCGCTTCACTGTAGCTGGACCCGACTGGGATGTACAGGGTGACTTTTTTGCCCATGAGTATGAAATTACGAAAAACGGGCGCCTGGTCGCTCAGGTTTCCAAGGAATGGTTTACCTGGGGAGATGCTTACGCCATTGAGGTAGCTCCGGCTGAGGATGACCTGTTGGTGCTCAGTGTTGTGCTGGTAATTGATGCGGTCCTGGATGCCCAAAGGGCAGCAGCCTCCAGCTCCGCCAATTAAGAAAGCGGACCGCTCTTCCTGTTGGAAGGGCGGTCCAAGTTTTATAAAAGAAAAACCCGAAGGCACAAGCCTTCGGGTTTTGGCAGCGGAAGAAGGATTCGAACCCTCACAAACGGAGTCAGAGTCCGGTGTGCTACCTTTACACAATTCCGCTAGACGCATGTGCTATTATAGTGATGAGAACGAGGTTTGTCAAGCGTTATTTTATCTTTTTTTCAAAAATTTGAAAATCAGGAAGCTTCCATGGCGTCGGTTTCTTCCAGCTCAGCCATGTCAACAAGCAAACGCTCTTCCTCTGTCAGAAGACTCCAGTTTTCCTGAATCCGGGCCTGTTCCTCTTCCTTCTTCCAAAGGTAGCAGAAGCGGGCTTCCACGCCGTAGCGCATGCGGATGTAGTTTTTCCGGTGGCGAGCCAAAATGGCAAGAACCACAGGGAAGAAAAGCAAGGCGGAGGCTAACCCGTTTTGCACCAGCAAAACCACTGTGAAAATTTGGGAAGCACTGGTAGCAGCAAAGCAGATGTAATTGGTTACAAAGGCCAGAAGGATTTCCAGCAAAATAAGAATAAGAAAGAGCTTGGGGCTGAAGGCCAGAATCATTCCTCCCAAAGAGGCCAGCCCTTTGCCGCCCTGAAAGCCCATGGTAACCGGGAACATGTGGCCCAAAATGCAGCAGGCCCCGGCTGCGATGCCTGCAAGCTTAAACAGGGGGAAGAGCTTCAGGGTAAGCTTGATAACCAAAAAGGATTTGAAGATATCAAACAGGGCACAGAAAAGACCAACGGCCTTTCCCATGCTGATTACGGCGTTGGATGCGCCGGCATTGCCGGAGCCCTTGCTTCGAATGTCAAAGCCTCTGGACTTGGCAAGCAGATAGGAGGGGTTTAGACAGCCTGTGCAGTAACCAAGCAGGGAACTGAGGCAGAAGGGCAGAAGCCAGTTAGACATGCGATGACTCCTTTCTAAAGTTAATATCATTATTATATCATGATATTTTGCAAAATCAACTTAGTGTCATTCTTTAGAAGATCGCTGTGCCGGGAAAGCCAAAAGTCGTGGCGATGGCATGTTCCCCTGCACTGTCCCATAAAGGCTGTACCGGCTGTGCTATATTACCAGAAGGATTGGAAGGTGAACAATCATGTCAAAGCATCGAAGTGCCATGAGCCTGGAAATAACTGAGCGCTTGCTGGAGTTGGGCTTTCACGGGGATTTTGCCCGGATTGTAGGGGAGGAGCTGAATACGGATTTTGTGGCCAAAATGATGCTAGGCTATCTGCGGGATGCCAGGCCAAGCACCATGGAAGAGGTGGCCGATGAAATGTTGGGGATTCTGGAATTTAGAAAGCGCTGCGTGGAGAAGCAGATAGCAAAAAAGCAAATTCATTGGGAGAATTGGCTGGCTTCCTATTCTCTGGAGGAACTGACGGAGGAAAATTAGGGAAAAGTGGGCTTTCATTAAGAAAAATGCAAAAATCGGTTGACATTACTGCGGTATAGTGCTATATTATTTTAGCGCCGAGTTATCGGCTTGCGCGGGTGTAGTTCAATGGTAGAATCCCAGCCTTCCAAGCTGGTCGCGTGGGTTCG
>JAKSQI010000084.1 GCA_024404215.1 Oscillospiraceae bacterium | reverse complement strand
TTATACTGGATAGGCGCATTACGCTGAAGGCTGTGCTGACCATGTGCGTGGGTGTTCCCTTCGGCTATTTGGTAGATTTGTTAATGCTGCTGATTAACCCGGGCGATTTGAATGTGGCCATGAAAATTGTATTCCTTTTGGCAGGCCTGGTTATTCAGGGCCTGGGTGTGTATACCCTTGGGGGCTGCCATTTGGTGCTGCCGGCGTCAGATGAGCTGAACCATTGCATCTCCAACCATTTCGGCAAAAAAATGGGCAGTGTGAAGGTAGTGGCGGACACAGTCTATGTATGTTCCGCTGTGGTTATCGCTATTATCTATCTGGCTGCCAAGGGACTGCTGGGGGGCGGCAGCTTCTGGCAGATTATACTGCGGATTTCCAATCAGTCTGTGGTAGGCATCGGAACCATAGCCTCCGTACTGCTGACCGGCCGCATCATTAATCTGTTCGGCCGCTATGTGCCTCAATTGCGCATGGAGCCCCTCTTCAGCAAGAAATAATCCAAGCCCATTTTGTGATTGAATGAGGCACCGGATACACTCAGAATAGACACCGGGCTGAGCCTCCCTGATGGATTGCTCAGCCCGGTGTGTCATTTATGGGCGATATTGTATTGCGGGATACACCCGGTGTTTCTCACTGGCGTGTATTCTCAACCAAATGGTCTACTTCCGCAAGAATCTCATCTGCATTTGCTATTCGATAGGAGCGATGATTTAAAACAGATGTCCCAGGGGTGTAGATAATGTTTAATTCCCCCAACAGAATGTAAACACTTTTTTGATTACAGACACAGTATATTTTGTATTTTACTTGGCTTTCCTCGTAAGGACCTAAACCGGTATCTATTCTATTACACTGAATACGCTTTGCTGCTTGAGATAGGGCATAAGAGTCGCCAAGTAAAATGGGGGTTTCAAAATATGAGTGCAGAGAAAAGTCATATTCATTTACATGCAACTCTATAATGGAAATGTCGTCATTTTTTGAGATAAAGGGACGCACCGGGAGGGAGTATAGCAAAGCAGCTATAATCAAAATACCGAGAGATATTACTGCTGTGAGGATTGGTTTGTTTTTCATGTGTAGATCCAAATCCTTTCTATAAAAATACATGGTTTGTAGCTAGCAGTTGTCTTGTATAAATAAAGAAAGATTGAATATGTGCTATGCTTCACCTTTACCTTTCAATGACACGAGTCTGCGTATCTATTCTATTGAGGTTGGGAACTTTACAAATATCTACAAAACCAATATATCATAATAATATGCATGAAACAACGGAAGAATAACAAATATACATTTGCTGTTGCAAATGCTATAATGAAGTGTGCCTATACACAACGAAAAGAAAGAGATACATAAAAAGAGAGTGGCATAAACTAGGGCATCATGACTTCTGCAATCGGTGGGTAATTTTGAAGTAGTTGTGGGTGGGGAAAGGAAAGCCACATTGGCGGATATCTGCCGTTTCAACGAAAAAGGCCTTGACAGGGAACGGGTTATCTGTTATATTATCAAAGCTAAAACAAAGCAGAACGGTTTCCGTCCTCACCCGGCCGCAGGAGCGCGCCGCGGTTCACATCGCTTTTACCCGGCTGAAAGGTCGGTTCCTTTGATGTACGGACGCTGTTTTGCGTCCGTGTTTTTTATTTTCGGAGGTGTTTTCACATAGCTAACGTTACCCATGAAATCAACGAAGAGATTCGTGATAAGGAAGTCCGTCTGATTGGCGAAGACGGTGAACAGCTCGGTCTGATGAGCGCTGCAGAGGCCATGAAAATTGCAGAAGAGCGCGGTTATGATTTGGTCAAAATCGCACCCCAGGCACAGCCCCCTGTATGTAAGGTCATGGACTACGGCAAGTACCGCTTTGAGCAGGCCAAGCGCGAAAAGGATGCCCGCAAAAATCAGCATGTGGTAGAAATTAAAGAAATCCGCATGTCTCCCAGCATCGGCATCGGCGACTTTAATGTTAAGCTCCGCAATGCGCAGAAGTTCCTGGCAGATGGTGACCGCGTCAAGGTTTCCGTTCGTTTCAAGGGCCGCGAAATGGCACACACCAACATCGGTGAAGAGCTTTTGACCAAGTTCGCCGAGGAATGCAGTGAAATGGCTACCATGGATAAGAACCCGAAGCTTGAGGGCCGGTTCATGTCCATGTTCCTGTCACCCAAAAAGTAAGAAGTCTACGGCAAAACAGGCTAACAAATTTTCGGAAGGAGATCACCAGCTATGCCTAAAATTAAAACCCACAGCGGTGCCAAGAAGAGATTCAATCTCACTAAGTCCGGCAAAGTAAAGCGCGCACACGCTTTCAAGAGCCATATCCTGAACAAGAAGACCACCAAGCGTAAACGCAACCTGCGTAAGGGCGCCTATGCAGACGCCACCAACGAGGCAGCTATCAAGCGCATGATTCTGTACAAATAAGGGAGGTTTTCGGAAATGGCAAGAGTTAAGGGCGCAATGATGACCCGCAAGAGAAGAAACAAGATTCTCAAGCAGGCTAAGGGTTACTGGGGAAGCAAGTCTACCCACTACAAGATGGCCAACCAGGCCGTAATGAAATCTCTGAAGTATGCTTACATCGGCCGTAAGCAGAAGAAGCGCAACTACCGTCAGCTGTGGATTGCTCGTATCAACGCTGCAACCAAGGCTAACGGCATGAACTACAGCACCTTCATGCATGGCTTGAAGGTTGCCGGTATTGAAATGAACCGCAAGATGCTGTCTGAGATGGCTATTCATGAGCCTGCTGCCTTCACCGCTTTGGTTGAGGTTGCCAAGGGTGCTTTGAACGGTTAAGTTACCGCTTATCACGGATTAAAAAGGGTTGTCTCCTGGGAGACAACCCTTTTGTTTTTGCAATGATTCATACGCCCTGACAATCAAAGGGAGGAATGTACTCCTCCTCAGCGCTGGACAGTTCCTGAAAAAAGCCGTCCTCAATGCCGGTTTGGGCAAGGTAAGATGCGCAGGCATCGTATTCTTCCCGTGTCAGGCGCCGCTGCAGCTCCGGGAAAGCGGATAAGTCCCCGCAGGGGGTGTACTGGCTCATAAGGCTGAAGAGCACCTCGCCGGGGAGAAAGGTTTGGTCTACCCAGTCCAGAACTTGCCTGGTGTTCTCCAAATGGCCCGGCAGAATCAGGTGACGGATAATGGTGCCGCGCAGCAGCAGACCATCGTCATCCAGCTCATAGGGGCCGGTTTGGCGGACCATTTCCTCAATGGCGGCTTTTGCCTTTTCCGGATAGTCCGGGGCTGCCGATAAGCGGGCGGCCAGAGAGGCGTCGGCGTACTTCATGTCCGGCAGATAAATCTGAACCCTGCCCTCAAAGCGGCGCAGTGTGGATACCTCTTCATAGCCCCCGGTATTGTAAACTACCGGGACGGGAAGCCGGTCTTCCAGAGATTGCAGGACAGGCTCTGCCCAGTGAGTGGGGTTAACCAGGTTGATGTTGTGGGCGCCCAGGTCGATTAATTCCTGATAGATTTCGCGCAGCCGGCTGACACTTACGGTTTTTCCGTAATTGCCCCGGCTGATCTTGTCGTTTTGGCAGAAAACACAGCGCAGGCTGCAGCCGGAAAAAAAGACAGTCCCGCTGCCCCGGCTTCCGCTGATGCAGGGCTCCTCCCAAAGATGAAGGGCGGCTCTGGCCAGCTTTGGCTCCGTGCCGCTTTGGCAGAAGCCTCGGGCAGAAGCCCGGTCTGCCCGGCAGTTTCGCGGGCAAATGCGGCAGCTTGTGTTATCCATACGAATCACCTGCTTTCTTTTGGCCATCTTACCACAGCTGTAGGGCGGATGGCAAGGAAGGGTGCAGCTGCCTTTTACAGCGGAACATGCCTATTTGCTTCTAGACGCAAGGAAAAAGGGGGAGTATAATGATAGTTGTGAAAATAGAATACTTCTATCCGAAATATCGGCTGCTTAGAATAAAGGAGGATTCGCAATGAGTGTAGAAAGTGTAAAGCGGGCTGTTGCTGCTCGTTTGTCGGATGATGGCAAGGCTGTGGTCTGTCTAGACCAGACACTGCTTCCCAATGAAACGGTTTATCTGACCCTGGATAAGGCTGAGGATTTGTGGGAAGCCATTTATATGCTGAGGGTTCGCGGAGCCCCCTCCATTGGTGTGTTTGCGGCCTATGCCATTTATGTGCTGGCTCTTCAAACAAAGGAAACCACCTATGAGGGCTTCGCAGCGGAGTTTACTAAAAATAAGGAATATCTGGATTCCTCCCGTCCCACGGCTGTCAATCTGGCCAAGCAGCTCAACCGCATGGAAAAGACTGTAAAAAAGCATGAGGGAGCCGCAGTGGCTGATCTGCTGGCTATCCTGAAGGAAGAGGCTTTGGCGATTCATCGGGAAGAGCTGGATATGCTGAATGCAGTTTCTGAGTATGGTCTGACTCTGGTAAAGGATGGTGACGGCATTCTCACCCACTGCAATGCCGGCCCCTTGGCCATGTCTCCGGGATTAGGGGCCATTCTGCTGGGCAAGGAGCGGGGCTATGAGTTCCACTGCTGGGTAGACGAGACCCGGCCCCTTCTGCAGGGCGCCCGCTTGACCAGCTACGAGCTGCAGCTGGCCGGAGTGGACTGTACCTTGATTTGCGATAACATGGCCAGTATTGTCATGAAGGAGGGTAAGGTAAACGCCTGCTTCATTGGCTGTGACCGTGTGGCAGCCAATGGTGATACGGCCAATAAAATCGGCTCCTCCGGTGTGGCTATTCTGGCTAAGCATTACGGAATTCCCTTCTATGTTTTCTGCCCCTCCTCTACCATTGATTTCTCCTGCAAAACCGGTGCTGACATTAAAATTGAGCAGCGGAAGCCGGAGGAAATTAAAACCAAATTCTATGAAAAGCCCATGGCTTTGGAGTCCGTCAAGTGCTACAATCCGGCCTTTGATGTAACCGATGCGGAATTGATTTCTGCCATCGTAACGGAACGGGGAATCTGCCGCTATCCCTATACGGAAAGCCTGAAGGCCCTATTCCAAGAGGAGGACGCATGAGCTATTTGACCGACGAACAGGCCGTTCAGGATATTCTGGAAATCGGGCGGCGCATGTATCAGCGGGGCTTTGCTTCCGGAAATGACGGAAATATCAGCGCCCGGGTAGGGGAAAACGAAATCTGGACAACCCCGTCCGGCGTATCCAAGGGCTTTATGACGGAGGACATGCTGGTGAAGGTGAATCTGCAGGGGCGGGTTCTGGAGGGCAGCTGGAAGCCGTCCAGTGAGGTGAAAATGCACCTGGCCCTCTACCGGGAGATGCCGGACTGCGGAGGTGTGGTGCATGCCCATCCGCCCGTCTCTACAACCTTTGCGGCAGCCGGGGTCCCCCTGGATAAGGCCTATTTGCAGGAGGCGGTTGTGCTGCTGGGCGAGATTCCGGTGGCACCCTATGCCATGCCCGGTTCCCGGGAACTGGCGGAGAGCGTGGTGCCCTACTGTGGAAAGTATAACGGACTTCTGCTGGAGCATCACGGGGCTGTTGCCTGGGCTGCTGACCCCATTCACGCCTTCTATCGGCTGGAAAGTATTGAATATAATGCCACCATTGCCATGTATTCCCGTATGATGGGATTTGATCGCCCGCTGACGGAAAAGCAGGTGGATGAGCTGCTGACCCTGCGCCCGGCCTGGGGTGTAACAGCAGGCGGAAGACCGAAAGGAAGGGAAGAGTAACATGAAGGTATGCAACATTCAAACAGAATGCGGCGTTCTTGGCTGCCTTGCCACGGATGCCGGCCTGATTCCATTTGAGAAGCTGGGCTTTTCCGGCACGGTACAGACCTTACTGGAGGCCGGTGATGAGGCGAAAAAGCTGCTGAGTGAGGCGGCAGCTGCCTACAGCGGTGAGTGCCTTTCTGCTGATGCCGTGACCTTTGCCAATGTAGCCGCCGGGGGGAAGCTGCTCTGCGTGGGTCTCAATTATAAAAAGCACGCCGAGGAGACCAAGGGAGAGGCCCCCAAGTGCCCCGTTTATTTCAGCAAATTCAGTGACAACCTCTGCCCGGAAGGGACTGCGGTTGAGCTGCCCGATTTTCACCGCTGCTATGACTATGAGGGCGAACTGGTTATTGTGATTGGAAAAACCGCCTGGAACATTGAAGAAGAGCGGGCGGACGATTATATCTTTGGCTACACGGTTGGGGATGACCTGTCTGCCCGTGACTGCCAGTTTTTGTCCAACCAGTGGCTGTCCGGCAAGTCCATGCCTAACTTTGCGCCTACCGGCCCTTATGTAGTAACGAAGGATGCCTTTAATCCGGAGGATGACCACCGCATTGTTACCCGTGTGAATGGCCAGGTCCGCCAGGATGATTATACCTCCGGCATGATTTTTACCTGCCGGCACATTGTGGCAGATGCGTCCCGATACTTTAAGCTGCAGCCGGGAGACCTGATTTATACCGGCACTTCAGCAGGTGTTATTTTGGGCATGCCCAAGGGAACTCGTGTCTGGCTTAAGCCCGGTGATGTGGTGGAAGTAGAAATTGAGGGCATTGGAACCCTGACGAATCCTATGATTTAAGGAGGAGCGAACCGTGATTGAAGAAAAGTATATCAACAAGACAGCCGATAAGCCCCTGGCCATTGAGCCTTGGGACCGTGTTTGGGGTGTTGGCATTTCCGGCCTGACGGAAAATCCTTCCCCCTTCCCCCGTATCAACAAAATGCTGGATTGGCTGAAGAATCTGGACAGCACCGCTGATTCCCAGCGGGCCATGATTGTTACGGAGTGTGACCGCAAGTATGCCATGTATCCCCAGAACATTAAGTGGGCCATGACGCTGCGTGAACTGTATCAGCGCGTGTCCATCAACATCTGGGAGGATGAGCTGATTGTTGGTGAGCTGGTAGCGCCCCCCAACTCTGCCCCCATTTATCCCGAGTTTTCCATTGATTGGTTGGTAGAAGAATTCCGTGACCGTCCCATGGAGAATCGCAAGAACGACCGCTATGTGGTAGATAAGAAGGTCATTGAGGATGTTTACAGCATTCAGGACTACTGGAAGGGCAGGACGGTTTCGGAAGCCGCTTTGGCTG
>JAKSQI010000083.1 GCA_024404215.1 Oscillospiraceae bacterium | reverse complement strand
GCAGAGGGCGAGCTTTCCGAGGACCAGCTTGACGATGTTGCCGGCGGTTTGAAGAAGAAGTATAAATGTCATGAATGTGGGAAAGAATCCTGGAATAGCGTTGGTGCTTGGTTTCATCTCATTTTTGGCGGACATTGGTCAAGCCCTAACGAATAAGCAGTAACTCTTTGCACGACCCAAAAGAACCGCCAATGCTCGGCGTCCATAATACAGTTAACAGCCACAGTAGTATGCACTACTGTGGCTGTTATTATCCGATCGGACGGAAGCAAAGGGACCTGCGGAATTTGAAAACTTGGCTCTCCTTTTGGGAGAACTGTCGGCGGAGACGGCTGAGAGGGCATACTTAATACCAACACTCCGCTAATGGGCCGGCGTTCCTATATATCAAATCAAAACCTCTTAAGGCGCCCCTTGTTCTGCAAGGGGAGCTGGCGCCATCGGCGCCTGAGGGGATTATCCCGTCACCGTATCTCAAAGCCTTCCTACGCACATAACTTGGCTCTCCCTATGGGAGAGCTGTCGGCACAGCCGGCTGAGAGGGCCAACAGCGATCCTTTTTATCGGTACCCGTATTTGCTGCCGTATTTGCGGAAATAGAACAGGGACAGCAGGAGGCCCAGTACCTCCACGGCGGGGGCAACGGCCCACACGCCGTCAATCTCGAGGAGAGCGGGCAGGGCGTAAAGCATAAGCAGCTCAAAGACCAGCGTGCGGGAGACGGAAATTACGGCGGAGACCCGGCCGTTGTTCAGCGCGGTAAAGAAGGCCGAACTGAAAATATTGATGCCGAATACCAGGTAGCAAAGGGAGAAGATTCTCAGGCCGCGGACGGTCAGCGCACAGAGGGCGGCATCATAGCCCACAAACAGCTTTGCCAGCGCCACCGCCGTCAGCTCACCCAGGAATACCATAGAGAGGTCCATGATGCCCAGAAGCCGGAGGCTCTTGCGGTAGAGGTTCTTCAGCTCGGCGGTGTTCTCTGCCCCCAGATGGTAGCTCACAGCAGGGGAAACACCCATGGTGTAGCCCAGATAGATTGCCACAAAGATAAACGATACATACATGATGACACCGTAGGCGGAAACGCCGTTTTCCCCGGCGTATTTTAACAGCCGGAGGTTGGCAAATACACCGACAACGGAGGCGGAAATGTTGGAAAGGAACTCGCTGATGCCGTTGCCGCAGGTTTTTGCGAGGACCCACAGCTCAAAGCGGGTTCGCCCCAGGTGCAGGAGCCAATCCCGGCGAAGGATGAACAGCAGCAGGGGGATGAGACCGCCGACGGTCTGGCTGAGGACGGTTGCCCAGGCAGCACCGGCGATGCCGAGCTTCAGGCAGCCGACCAGAAGCCAATCCAGCAGCATATTGGTGCAGCCGGCAATCAGGGTAACACGGAAGACCAGCTGGGGCTGCTCGGCGGTGATGAAGAAGGTTTCAAACAGCTGCTGGAGCATAAAGGAAGCGATGCCCAGCATGTTGATGCGCAGATAGAGTGCGCAGTAGGGCTCCATCTCCGGGGTGGCGCCCAGCAAACGGAGGACCAACGGCGTAAGCAGATAGCCGACCGCAACGAGCGTGATGCCGACCGCGACGGTGGTATAGACAATCAGGGAGAAATAACGGTTGGCGATTTCCACCTCCTGCCTGCCCAGATGGAAGGCCACAAGGGCACTGCCGCCGGTACCGAACATGAAGCCCACGCCGGAAAGCAGCATAATGAAGGGGAACACCAGGTTCAGGGAGGCAAAGGCGGTGGCACCGGCATGGTTCGACACAAAAAAGCCGTCCACAATGCCGTAAAGGGAGGTAAACAGCATGGAGCCAATAGGCGACAGGGACAGCAACAGCAGCTTTTTATAGGTAAAATGATCCGATAACGGGATACGCATGGCAGCACCCTCCTTCCGGCAGAAATCACATGGCTGCGGATTCGCCGGCCTTGGGAACAAGGCCGGCGAGGGAAAGTGTAGTATGAAATACGGGGAAAGTCAAGAGGGAGCAGAAAAATAGGAAAAACCACTTGAAATCTACCGAGAAAAGTGCTATTTTTAAAGAAGTACCGAACTGAATCGGCAAGAACAGCTTCAAGTATTCGTTGAATGAGAGAACGAATCCATATTGAACCGGTTGTTGCAAAAAGTTCGGGCAAAAACGAGTAAATCCCGGAAACTATCAAGCTCTACCAAATGCTCATTATGGGTTTGAGAAAGCGGATGCGCGTTGACTGTTGTTGTCCCCCGCTGTTTCCCTGCTTTACACCACAAAATTGAGCCGAAAGTGCAACTTGCGTCGGCCTTGGTTTTTGTGCGTGTAAAGCGATTGTTCCAGAGTATCGCTGCCCACGCACAAGACAAGGTGCGTGGGCTTTTTGGCTCGGAAAGGAGAAAAGCATGGGTAAAGTATCAGGTAAAACACATTCCAAGGAACAGCTTGACAACTGGGCCAACCAGCACAACCCCAATAACCCCGCATACAGAGCACATTTGGACAATCACGCAAACCAGATGAACCCAAACCATCAGACGCATCAGGCAATCCACAACGCAGACCGCAGACACAGGAATTATTATACTCCGGATGTAGATTGCTTCTACGATGATGATGACTAATTAACAGTAACCGTCCACCATGTAAAAAAGTCGCAAGGTGGGCGTTTTTTGGCAGATTATCGGAGACTAAAACGACCGCCCCGAGGGATATCCTCGGGGCGGAATAGAATACAAAGGGAATCTCAACACCCGTTATTCACAGTTCCAAAATCTGCTTTTTCTTGGTTTCAAACTCATCTTGTGTGAGAATGCCGTCATCTACCAGTTCCTTTAGCTTGCGGACCATGGTAATTTGCTCATCTAACGAGAGCATTTTATCATTGTGTTTTTGCGCCACTTGCTTTTTGGACTTCCTTTGTGGTGCGCTGGCCTTTTTGGCATTTGCCAAGTTATGGAGTTTATCGGCACTGTCTTTAACCAAGGTGGTACTAGACTTCGCAACCTCGAGGCCCTTCTCGCCGAGGAATTTGGCTCCGGATTTCAGGAAATCAAGACCCTTGCTTTCTTTTTTAGCAGAACCCTTGAAAGTGGACTTCTCCTGCTTCTCCTGCTCGGCTGCGCTTTCTACTGTCACAAGGTCATATTCGAACTCTTCTTCTGAGTAATCAAAGGCGGCATCATCCAGAGCGGCTGCCAGTCTATGTGCCAATGGATACATTGAAGCAAAATTTAATGACCCGGATATAACACCTCCTACCACAGGAATCGCCTTGGAAATACCGGAGGCAACTGTTGTTTTGGTGACCTTTACGCCAATTGCTTTGCCGATGTTCTTAACAATGGGATACCAGAAGGTTTTCGTCAGAGCCTTTTGGGGCAGTTTTTTCAGCGTTGTTTTTGCAATTTGGTTAGAGAGCAGGCGAACACCGGAAACCGCCCCGGATGCACCAAACATGACACCGACATACAGTAATAACTGACCACGCACGCGTTCGCTATCTGTTTCGCCGTTGATAAATAAATCATCAGCGCCATAGAGATACGCCAATTCCTGAGCAAGACGGAGCGATATTCCAAAGAACTGCATGACATCTGCGGGAATCGTTGCAGCCAGTGCAATGCCGCCCGGAATACCGGCCAAAAACGATGCCGCCGAGGACGCACTTGTCCTCGATAGAATCAGATGGTTAGCCATTTTTGAAAGAACTGCTCGCGAAACTCCGGCGCCGATGGGGCCTTGAGCACAGATTCCATCTACAGAATATGCGGTTTTGCTGAATTGCTCTGCCAAAAAGGCACTGCGGTTTACTCGAACCCCGGGAATCTGAATTGCTTTTTCGATGATGACATCTAACTGAAGAAGCCCTTCGTTTGCCGGCACATTTTCGTTAACTATTGTCTCTCCCATTGTGATTTTCCCCCGACATTATTTGATTAGCAATTGGTGGCGATACATAGTTGTTTTTTGTTGCGGAAACAATGAGTATAATACCATAATTAGTTTCAGTTTTCTACAATACAACAGGATTATTCGCAATTTTTCACCATAAAGATGGAAAGAAATTGGTTACTCCACATACACGACGCCATCGGTGCCGTGGCCGTGGGTGCCGGGGGTGATGTCCTCCTCCACGGGGAAGCCCAGCTGCTTCAGCAGATCGATGGCTTCGAAACCGTAGGAGCTTTCCAGAAAGCCGATGCCTGCGGGAGAGAAGGCTTCCTCATCGGCATCGTAGCCCAGAAGCTCGGCGAGGAAATCATACTCGCAATCGGCAAGGAGGTCGAAGCGGCCATCTTCAGATTCGTCACCGTCATTCAGTAAGGACAGGAACTCACACAGTTCCGCCTCGGTCACGCCCAGCTTGGTAAGGATAGCGGCAATCACTTTCTTTTGGAAATCATCAGTCATGCTGATGATTTCGCCGTTAACCACTTCGGCGGCGAAGGGATAACCATCGTAATCCTCCCAGACTACTTCGTCACTGTCCTCGGGATCATCAGTGGCGAAATCCTGTAAATCCGACTCCGATTCATCATAGTCATATTCATCAGACTCCATAGCATAGTCACTGAATACGGCAGCTTCCCCACGGAGGTCGCTTTTAGAGATATCGGAAAGATCGGTGAGGTCGTCGTTTTCAAAGGGGTCGCTGAGTTGGTCTTCCTTGTCAAGTACTGCGGAGCATGGCGCGAAATCCTTATAACTTAGGAGCATGGAGATTGCTTCGGTATTGTTCGCAGCCTGTGCAGCACGGAGAAAATCATCGACATGATTTGCAGAAATGCATTTTTGTTTGCACATGATGTCGAGTAACTCAATGTGAGTAAGTGCAAAGTTCACAAGTTCTCCGGTATTTAAGGAAAGGTAGTTAAGGTAGGCCTGTGAATCGTCATCCGAGAAATCACCTTGGTAGGTCTTGGAAAAACGGACAACAGCCAGTGGGCGAAGTTTCGGTGCTACGAAGTAAGGAGAAGGCACGGTGATATCAGAGATATTCTTAACCAGTGTTTCCACTATTTCTGCCGGGAGAATTACCGTATTTCCGGCATTTAAGGATTTCAACTTATTGCAACCTCTGAAAACGTGGCTTGGGAACTCGTTGATTCCGGCTGGAAAGCTGATGCTGCTTAGGTTTTCGCAGCCGTTAAAAGCATAGTCTTGCATTTTTGTAGCACCATTTGAAATGGTTAATTCACTTATCCCGGCGCAGCTGTCAAAGGCCATATCGGCAATTCCCTTTATGTTTTGGGATAAAGTTATACTTGTTAGACTTCTGCAGTTTCGAAACATTCCACTTGTAATGTGTGTGATATTATCCGGGATGCTGATATTTCTTAAATGACAACAACTGTCAAAGGCTTTACCCCCAATGTAGTTGACGCTGTCAGGAATAGTAACGCTTATCAGTCCAGAGCAGGACTCAAATGCCACACCCTCTATGATATTAACTCCGTTAGGTATAGTGACACTTGTAAGATTGTGGCAACCACGAAAGGCGGCCCGCCCAATTGTTGTTACGCCCTCCGGGACAACAACATCACCACCGGCACCGGTGTACTTTTGCAAAACGCCGTCTTGGATGATAAAATCTGTGGTAGTGCTCATACTGTTCTCCTCTCAAAAAATGGCGGTGAGACAGGAGGAAGATTCACTGAAAGCAATCAATGTTATTCGATGGCGAAGACAATCTATCTGGATTACTTCATCACTTTATCAAGCAAAGACTGATAACTGTCAACGACATCATAAACAACATTATCGCTGCTGATAGCCTTGAAATGCTCTCTTGCACAGTGAATCTTGGATTCTTCAATCAGTCTCAACTGCATCGAGTTCATTGAGCCCTTTGTTTCAGCAACAAAATAAATGTGTTTGATATTTCCTTCATAGAATGCAATCGCCCAGTCGGGGTTGTAGTGCCCAACCGGAGTTGAGATATAGAATGTAAAAATGAAGCGACACTCATCGATGGCTTCTAGTTGTTTCTTAAGCTCTTTATATGCATACATGGAGAAACAGGCGGCAGCAATAGAAACCGTGCTGTTTCGCTTTATGGTTTCCACCATATCATCACGGACAATATCTGTAACATTGTTGAACACTTTAACTTCCATTGTACCAGCCTTTCTGCTTGCCAATCAATAATCATCCCAATATAGTGACTTTATCATATTTTTTCTGACCATTCAAGGCTGGTGTAGTTTAATACTGGCTGAATCGACAATTTACAGATGATTCTCAACTGGCCATTTTTTAGACTTATGGACTTTGCTTAATATATAATATCATGATGCTGGCGAAGTGATTACGCTCTAGCTGGAACGGGTCACGGTGATAAGCAAAAAAATAGCCACCCGTGGCACATGAGTGCTGTGGGTGGCTATTTCGAGACGTTTATCCTACACTGTCTATGTTTTCCCAAAGGATACTCAATTGCTCTGCTTTCTTATTTTCATCACAATCAAAAATGTGATGCTCTACATAGTAGTCCAGGCAGCACTCTACTACTCGTAATAAGCGCGGAGCTGGACTGAGTGGATTAAGCGTGCCTCTGTGGATATGGAAATTGCCTGAAGATAACAAATCAAAGGCGATACTGTAAGCATTTTTGTAAGCAAGAGTCACGAAATCTGTAGTGCTGTCCCAGTTGGCTGCCTGCTCTATCGAGTTGGGGTACAGTTTTACTAATTCATCGACCATGACACTTTTACAGGATGGGCACAAATCAGTACAACCCTTTTCAATTTGATCAATGATTTGCTCAAATGTCGATTGAAATATTAAAAGATTTTTCTTTGCCGTCAATTTTGTGGGCGAATTCTGAATCACTGTTGTCCCGCATTGGTTGCAATGCTTCGAGCCTGAATCTAATTCAGCACCACAATTTGTGCAATAATGATTCGGGGACTTAGAAGGGGCTTTTTGAGGCAAATCAGAGACAAGGGCGCTATCGTTGGCAGAAGTGCTTGCGACAGAAGTAGTTTTTTCAGTCAGTTCTTGGGGTTGTTCTGTACTATGCAAAGATTGTTGACTGGGCGTTTTTTGAACACAAGCCATCAATTGCTCTGTAAGTGCGGTGACTCTCGCCAGTGTTTCGGGGTCTTCCGATGCTGTTTTTTTCTGTCTTTCTTCAAATTCTG
>JAKSQI010000082.1 GCA_024404215.1 Oscillospiraceae bacterium | reverse complement strand
TTGATGATAACCAAAGCCAGAGCGGAAGCGGCCATAGCAACCAGACAGGCAGGAACGAAGGCGAGAACAGCGGCGAAAATGCCGGTGTAGTTGCACAGAAGACCAATCGCGATACCAATCAGGGCAGCAACACAGGTGTTAACCCGGAAAAGAGGAATCTTTTTCACGTTCTCATAGCTGTACAGGCCAGTGTTCTTGTTGTAGGCATAGTAGTCGCAGATAATGGCAGCAGCAATGGGAGGAATGCAGACGCCCAAAATGTTCAGGAAGGAGGTCAGGTGATCCATGATACCCAGGGTGCCCAGGATGGTGGAGATGACACCGACGATAACGGTCAGCAGCCAGCGGGGCATCTTCAGCTTTTCGCCCAGAGCATTGGTAATGCCCAGTACAGAGGAGTACAGGTTGTTGTCGTTGGTGGTCCAGGTAGAGACAATAAGAACGAAGGCAGCGAATACGCCCAGACCGCACTGGGTGATGAAGAAGGAGCAGAGGTCAGCGGTGCTGTAGGCATAGAAGAAGAAACCGCCCAGCAGCAGGATGATGGGGAAAGAAATCATGAAGCCCAGAACGCAGCCGTTGGTTGCATCCTTGGGATACTTGGAGAAACGAGAGAAGTCGGGGATGGTGCAGGCACCGGAAATGAAAGAGCCTACAACAGCGGTGATAGCTGCGGGGATGCTCATGTGACCGGCTGCGGCAACGGAAGCAGCGGCCAGGTTGGCGCCGGGCACCTTAACAGCCGTAATGATGGCAGCGATGAATACCAGGATAAAAAGGAGGGGAACGCCGAAGTTGGACAGGAACTTGATGCCCTTGTAACCAACGACAGCAGTGATCATCATGGCGATACCGCCGATGACGGACCACAGGGCGACGGAACCGGCGCTGACAGTGAACAGCGCAAAGGTGGCTACAGCAGAAAGGCCGAAGGAGGAACACTGATCGCCAAACCAGCCAAACAGGGACAAGGCGATAATCAGGCCGAAAATCTTGGAGCCGCCGGTACCTAGTGTGAATCGGGAAGTGAAGGCGGAAGCCAGGTGGGTTTTGGCACCGATGACACCGATGGAGGAAGCGATGGCGCAGAGAATGGCAGAACCAATCAGAACAGCCAGCAGAAAGCTGCCGAAGCTCATGGCGGAAGCCAGCATGCCGCCTACGGAGAAGGCTACCAGGCAGAAGGCGGAACCTGCCCATACCATGCCCTGGGAGAACCAGCGCATCTGTTTGTTTTCCGGAACCGGTTTGGTTTCGTAGTCCTCAAGGACTTCTGGTGCTTTTGTTTTTTCAGACATAATAGAATGACCCTTTCTTAATGGATTATACATTTTTTTATGATAGAGAGAAATCATCCATTACTGAATGTCCGCCAAGTAAAAAATAAAAGCAGACTTTTGTCCAAAAAGACAAAAGTTTGCTTTTTACTCTGTTCACTTCAGCAATCGCCGAATGGCGGCGGCCTTTGACAGGTATCCGCTGGCCGGCATCTGATCCACAGGAAAACCGAACATTTCTTCTGCCTGCTTAATCCGGTATTTTACTGTGTTGATATGAAAGTTCATCTGCTTGGCCGTTTCCTGCTTATTCATCCCGGCATCCAAATGGAAAACCTCCAGGGTTTCAATCAGTTCCTTCCCGGAGGGCATCTCCCTGATGGCGTCCAGGTAGGAGTTGCTGTGCTTTACCGCCGCCTCACCCCTGCTGATGGTTTCCGCACAGTCACGGGTAAATTCCAGTTCAAAATCATTGAAGACCGTTTTTCTGGGATAGATTATCTGGGCCTGGCGGATGGTATCGGCCCATAAAAGATAGGCCTCCCGCACCTCAGCTGTGCTCTGCTTGTAGTTCACCATGGTGAGTATGGTGGTAAAGCCACAGAATTCCGACAGAATCTCCTGTACCTCTTCGGCATATTCATCCAGGCGCTGGAGACTGTTTGGCTTTTTAAAGAAGATAACCAGGCATTCGCGGTCCGTGGTCGCCTCACGGAAATAGTCCCCCAACAAGGTGTTGCCCATGCCCTTAAGGATGTTTTTCACCAGCTCTAAAGCTTCGGTGGGAATGGTGTGGCAGTCCTTTTGGGGGATAATCAGCCACGCGGTATGGATGCTGGTGACATCAATCTTCAATGCATCGGCCAGTCGATGCATTTTAACCGGCTCGTCGCACATAATAGCATTCACCAATTCCCTCTCCAGGGGCATGCCGTGGCGCCTGCTCCAGATTTCAACGCAAAGGCGGAGGGACTCTGCCACAGCGGCAGCAATGGAAGGGTTCACGTGGCCGTTTCTGTCCAGCAGATACATGCGGAGGGAGGTTTCATCCGCCTCCACCGGAACATACCACAGCTTCGCCCCTTGGCTGAGGGGATAGTCCGTAGGCATATTGGTGGGCATGCCGGAAATATAAGGGGAGGCTTCTTCAAAAAAGCCGGAGGAAGAACTGGGCCACACCACCTCTGACAGCAGGGCATTGTATTCATTGGTGAGGGCAATGGACACCTGAAGCCGCTGGCTCAGCATACTGAGAGCCATGTCAATGGTCTGGTTGTGGTTAGGCAGGCGGCAAATGCTGGTAATGACCTCGGAAACCAAAGTGGCCTGATCCTTTTTTGCGAAGAGAACCGACTCCATGATTTCACTGATGGCATCGCTGTAGCGGAGCATGGGCTCATTCTCCGGCATGACAATCAATGGGAAGTCCATCTGGTCAGCCAGCTCCAGCACTCTCCGGTCTAGTTTCTTGAGAACAATGCCCACATAGTACAGCACCAAACCGGCCTCTCCGCAGCCTGCCAGCTGCTGAATCGTCCGCAGCTGGGTATCTACATCATCGTGGCCGGAGGCAAAGCAGGTCAGCACCACCTCGCCGTGCATTAGGAAAGCATTCCGTGAAAACAGGACCTCCTGCTCCTTGGTTGGGCTGGTATACTCCAGCACGCTCACGCCGGTCACATTTTTCTGCAGGCCGCCTCTTCCGGCCACAATCCTTGCCCCTTGAAAGGAAGGCAGCTCCAAAACCGATTCAACGGTTAAGGCCATGTTTCCACCTCTTTCTCTCTGTCTGTTTCGTGTATGATGGCCTAAGCCGGCAATTCCGACTATGGCATCTTTTTGGTCTTTTTGGCATCACTTGCCCCGGTGGCTTTGAATCAGTTTAGCATAGCTCCCTGCAGATTATCAAGCGAGTTTAACCCGACATTTTGCATAACATCCTTCTTTAGAGCCTATATTTCGTTTTCAGCTGAATAGGAAGCTGGGTTTTTTTGCGCGATAAAACGGAAATTCTGTGCAGAAGCAAGTGAGCGGGAGTATGCCTGCTTTATGTTTTCTGCTCCGCCTGTGAGCGGGATTGTGCGTATTCCTCCGCCTTGGCGCGGAGGCTCCGCTCAATCTCCTGCAGCTCTTCTTCCGTCCAATGCGGCTCCGGCTGTTCCGGCTCGCTGGGAGCGGCGTCCCGATTGATTCTGATCACATCCGGATGCACCAGCTTGGAGTGTTTGTTCTTTTCCCGAAAGGCTTTCCCGCGGAGTCTCTTCCGAATCTCAATCCAGATGCGCTCCTCAAGGATTTCGGCCTTCTCTTTTACGCAGGAAACCAGAGACTTTAGCTGTATATTCGGGTTTCTTCCATTCAAAGGGCTATATACCTCCCATTCGGTATGGTGTTCTCTCCACCAGGCTACCCATGGTGGCTTGTGTTTTTAGTATCCGACTTCCGATTCAAGACCGGTTTTATAATGATTAATCCACTCTCGGAACTTACACTTTCCCCGGCTTATTCCAAGAGCCTCTTGCCTAACTGATGCGAGATTCATGCCATAGTCTCCGAGTGCCGGCTAATATTTCCTGATCAGAAGGGCTTAATTTCCCTTTATACACATATGTTGCATCGCGAAAGACAACCTTTTCCATATCTAGGATTCTATCCCATCTTTCCCGGAGTTTTTCGCATCTACTCTTTTCCGTGGGCGCCAAAAACTCGATTGTGCTTTCTAGCAAGTTAAATGGTAGATCCAATGCACTGAATCTTTGCAGGAAATAATCTCCAGTGCAATGCTGTCCAAGGTTATTCTCCAAAACAGCTCGCTTGTACTCTTCTAATGAAAGAGGTCCGTTATTCCCGAATTTGTTGTAGTACTTGTCTCCGAATTTTAGTGCCGGGCCCTCCCCCAGCAGTTTAAACTCCCCATGATTTTAGTATTCATATTTAGGTTATGTTCAGGCTGATACAATTATCTCAACATTCTTGCCGCTGAAAGCCACACCAAATTTTACAATTTCGCTTATGCCTTTCGCTCTCATGTCCGTGTCATATTTTCGGTTTTCAATCTGTTCAAATGCAGTTTTGGAAAGCTTGCGGAGTTCATCTGCTGTACAGTTCTTCTGAGCTTTCAACTCCATCAGCACACCGGGCAGTGTCTCGCTCTTTGGCATGAGCTGAATATCAAATCTGCCTTCACCGGACTCGCGATTTGAAGAGATATAATACTTATCACTCATAATTGCACACAGTCCAAGAAGCATCATATGATATGCGTTCTCATTGGTCAGATCAAAGCTGCTGACGCTCTCAAGCATGAAGTTTCGGAGACACCTTTTGAGCATAGTCCCATCACCGGTAAACAGTGCCTTCTGAATTGAGACAGAAATGTTTTGGGGAATATCTTTGCTCAGTCTGTTGATAATCTCTTTTTTGTAAACATAGACAATTTCCCTGTTCGGCAATGAAACATTGCACATGAAATCTCCGCTGTCGGTTACTTCCACAAGCGAAACCTTCAGATAACCGGCAACAAGAAGGAAGCTATAAATAGAGGTTGGATTGCGCTTGAGTTCAGGGTAAATGACATTTGTGTCCACAATTGTCAAAACCTCTTCCCCCTGGAGCAACTTGTTAAGTTGAGAGTATATCTCTTCATCAGCTTCTTCAAGCACCTCACCTATGATAGTATTGCTGCCCGTGTTTTCCCAAAAAGGGCGGGCCTTGCAGCTGTTTCCAAAATAGTTGATAACAGACCAAGGATTGAAAATATCCGTATTTCCAAATCTATATCCGTCATACCAGGAGCAAATTTCATTGAATTTCTCCGGAACGCCGTAATAGGCGGCCATTTCCTCAACCTCATCGTAAGTGAAGCCAAAGTACTGGCTGTATTTATCATCGAGTATGGAATTAATCTTCAAATTGTTGAGGCCGCTGAAAATGCTCTCCTTTGCGACTCGCAGAATTCCCGTTAGGAATCCGAACAGGACATGTTCGTTATCTTTGAGAACACCCGAAAGCAGATTCCTCATAAATCCAACGATTTCATCATAAAATCCTTTTGAGTATCCCTGCTGGATTGGGGTATCGTACTCATCAATAATCAGAATAGCCTTCTTTCCGTAATGCTCATGGAGCATCTGAGACAGATACTTCAACGAGAAGGTGTAGTCTGCCTCATCACCCTGACCTGAAATAATCCTGTTATAGCGGTCACGAATTGAAACATTCTCGCTTTCCACAAGTTCCTTATGGCGAATAAACTCAAGGTCAATTATTTCTGTAATCAGACGAAAGGTTTCATTCCAGGAATCGCACTTAATGTCTTTGAAAGAGATATATATTACCGGGTAACTCCCCTGATAACTGCGATATACCTCTCCGCAGTGCCAAATTGCCTTGTCCTCAAAATAAATGGAATGATCTTCATCGGATATTTCAAAGAAGGTCTTCATCATATCCATGGTGAGAGTCTTTCCAAATCTACGTGGACGGGTAAACAACGATACCTTGGCACGCTCATCAATACATTCTTTTATCATCATAGTCTTGTCAATATAATAGTAATTGGTGCAAGCCTCAATATAATTTGACACGCCTATAGGCAGCGGTCTTCTCACAGAAGTGCTGCTATTGAATTTAACCGTACCCCTTTTCGCGCGTTCGGGCTTTTCAGCGGTTTCTGGAATCATCCACACATTATTCACTTTTTCCGCGCCGTCAACTCTGTTTGCCCTGCAATAACGCGTAACCTGTGCCTCGGTTATATTCCAGAGTTTGGCGGCTTCACTGACTGTAAGCATATTCGCGCCTGCCTTTTCATTGCATTTTTAGTAATAGTATAACCCATAAAAGTACTTTCATCAACGCCAAAAGTACTTTTATAATTACTTTTCAATCCGGTTAAACGCATTTTGCATTTATCCAGCTTTCAGTTAAGTCACCCCTTTGCTTATTTTTGAGCGCAAAAAAGGCCCAGTGAAAAAAATCACCAGACCTCTAGAGTCTATATTTCGTTGGTATGAGCACAAGACAAAGTGTCGCATTAGTTACTTCCATTCTGCCCCGGCTGGCAGTTCGTTGTATTCCCCGATTCCGGTTTCTTTTTCTTCCATGGTAAATTGTCCTCAGATGCCTTGAAATTGTAGACCGGCTTCAGCACCTCAATAACGTCAACAGAGTCACGGATCACATCAATAATGTCCTCCAGACTTTTGTAGGCCATAGGCGCTTCGTCCAGCGTGTTCTCATTTACGGAAGTAGTATAAATACCCTGCATGGCAGCGGTGTAAGCCTCCATATTCAAAGAGTTTTTCGTCTTTGTTCTGGACATAATTCTTCCGGCACCATGAGGCGCAGAATAATTCCAGTCCGGGTTCCCTCTTCCAACAGCAAGGACAGACCCATCGCGCATATTGATTGGAATCAAAACCTTCTCACCGGCATGGGCCGCAATCGCGCCCTTGCGCAGAATCATTTCCTTTGTATCAATATAGTTATGAATGGTATGAAACGAATTCACAGCAGTCATACCGGTCCATTGGAGAATGATTTCCGCCATCTTCTCACGGCTTCTTTTGGCAAAATCCTGACAGATGTCAACATCATGCAGATAATCGTCCAGAAACGCCCCGTAAAGCCAGCAAATATCCTCCGGAATATCCGGAAGCTTAGCGCCATACTCCTTGTCAAGCTTCTTCAGCGCTGCCTGAATCTCAGAACGTCTGCCATCCTCTTTGAAGGTTTTAATAATCTCATCACGCTTAAGGAAGTACTCTTCCTTACCGGCGTGCAAATCAATGGCCAGTTTCTGATTGTAAATAACGCTCCGTGAGCCACATCTGCACGGAGTTTTAGCCCACCCCTGACG
>JAKSQI010000081.1 GCA_024404215.1 Oscillospiraceae bacterium | reverse complement strand
GGCGTATTTCTATTGGTAGGGGGGGGATTACTCCAGCCCGTACAGCTCCAGCATCAGAAAAGCCAGCTCCAGCCCCAGGCGATTGCCGTGGTCATCCAAATTCAGCCGTGTAAGCTCTTCCATGCGGGTGATGTGATAGATAACATTGTTGCGGTGCATGTGCATGGCCTGGCCGACTTCTGTGGCCTTACGTTCCATGTAGAGGTAGGTACGAAGCAGCTGTAGGTTGTTGGTGTTGTGCTGACGGTCATACTCCTGCAGAATTTGCAGCGCTGCGTAAAACTTACTGCTTTTCCAAATGTGCTCATTGCGGGGAACGGCGCCTAAAATACCGTGGATGACCCGGTCCTGAAATGTGCAAATGCGCGTGGGCTCGGGTACCGGAAGCAGTCCGTGGAGCAGATCCGTGCCGCGTAGACGGCCGTTGAAGGCCAAAGCGATAGAGGCCTGCTCATAAGCAGCTGCCATGCCGGACAGAGAGGTGAATTCGTTGCTGACGCCGCCGCGGGCTTGATGGCGGGCCAAAAGGTGTTCGGTCTGTTCCGGTGAAAGAAGGGGCCCTTCCTCCGTCCCGTGAAAGTGCAGCAGGGCGACTACCGACTGTTGAAACAGGATTACCTGGCAGGAAGGGATTAATTCCAGCAGGTCGCGGCCGATGCGGCCAAGAGAGGCCTCCATATCCTTGCCGGCAGCTATCTTCACCAAGCGAAAGCGGCCGGAATCCTGAATGCCCAGGTAATGGGCTCTCTCCCGAATATCCGAAGGTGAAAGCGGACTGCCGGAGAGTAAATCGGTCATAAATTGGTCGTAATTATGGCTGAGCGCGTTCTTGCCTTTCCAGTTGCGTTCGGCATAGATGGCCAGAATATCGGTCAGCATGGTGAAAAGCTCCAGCAGACCGTCCGAGAGAGGGTGATGGTCGCAGACCATAACTACATGGGTAAAGTAGGTGTTCTGAAAACGGAATACCTTATTGACCAAGGGGTAAGGGCCGGTTTCCGGCTTGCTGTTGATTAAAAAGGAGGCAGCTCCTGCCCAGGCTTCCATCCTGTGATATTGGCGGAAAAGCTTCAAAGTGCTTTCGGGGTGGTAGCCCAGCTCTGCCAGGGCGAGGGAAACGGGGTCGTCGGTTTCAATGTTGCGGGTTCGGGCCAGCAGGGTAAAGGCTGAGTCAGATATGTTAATGGTATTACCGATGACCCCCTCACTGGTGTCTAAAATGTGCTGCAAGGGCTTCTCTCGGATTAATGAATTCTGCATTTCCTGGTACCAGTCCCGAATGCGGTTGAATAGCAATTGTACGGTGTTGAGCAGCTTCTCCACGTCCATGTTTTCGTTTAGAATGACCATACCTCGCAGGGCATCCTCCGTTTCCTCATCATCCTTTAGGCGGTCGCGAATGCAAAGATAGAACATGCCGTCGCGGTTCGCGGCTGCATGCAGTGCCTCCGACAAACGGCAGACATGCAGATAGTCTGTCCGCATGGCTGAGTAGAAACGAGGCAGCAGGGCGCAGCAGGTAAAGGCGGCATCCGAAGGGAGCGGGATATGATTCTCCAGCGGGTACTCGCGCAGCTGGTCTAGCAGGATATTCAGGGAAAGTGTCATGACAATGGTGCTCCTTTGGCAATCTGTCTGCCGAAAGAAAAAGACGTACCCGAAAGGTACGCCGTGCAGACGCAGTGAGCCTGCGTCCGGGAACGTACTTCCGGTTTCGGCAGAAGTACAGCTGCCCTCCACGTATCTGACTTAACACCTCCTGGGTGCTTCACAGTGACCGACTCGCCGGGCTTTTCACCCGATTCCGTGCTCCGCTGAAGCGGATGAGGGACAGCTATTCTATATTCATTTATAAGTATAGCACAGTTGGAGGAAAAAAGCACGCAGAATTGCTGTTTCTGTTTAACTCTTGACCGCCCAGCGCAGTTTGGTTGACTTGGCCCGGGGATTGTCCGAGCATTCCTTGGCGCTGGGACGGATGACCTCCGTGGCTACAGAGGACCAAAGGCCCTCCTTCAGCCCTTGCTTGAAGGCCTGCTTCACCAGCCGGTCTTCCCCGGAATGGAAGGTAAGAATGGCAACACGGCCGCCGGGCTTAACAGCAGCCGGCAGCTTGCTCAGCAGCTCATACAGAACCTCGTATTCCTTGTTTACCTCAATACGCAGGGCCTGGAAGCAACGGGCGCAGGTCTTTTTTACCAGTTCCTTTTTATCCTTCTCAGGAACCCTTTCCATGGTCAGAGCCCGTTCAATGATGGCCCGCAGCTGCAGGGTGGTTTCCGGAGCCTTACCGCTTTTGCGGAAGCTGACAATGGTGCGGGCAATGGCATCGGCGTAGGGCTCGTCGGCATTCTCTGTCAGCAGGGCGGACAAATCGTCGGCCTCTATTTCGGCCAGCAGGTCGGCGGCGCTCAGGCCGGTGGTTGGATTCAAGCGCAGATCCAAAGGACCGTCGGTCTTATAAGAGAAGCCCCGTTCCGGGTTATCCAGCTGCATGGAGGATACTCCTAAATCAGCCAGCACAAAGTCAAAGGGTCCGTGCCGCTCGGCTACCCGATCAACCTGGGCAAAGTTGATGTTTTCCACCGTCAGCAGGTCTTCTCCGTAGCCCAGCTTTCGCAGCCGTTCCAGAGATTTGGCGGATTCGATGGGGTCAGCATCCAAAGCGGTCAGATGGCCTTGGCCCTGCAGCTGCTCCAGCATTTTGCTGCTGTGGCCGCCGTAGCCAAAGGTGCAGTCCAGGCCAATCTGGCCCGGCTGAATCTTCAAAAACTCCAGAATTTCCTGCACCATGATGGGCACATGGGTGCCGGCCGGTGTGTTACCCTTAGCCAGAATGTGCTCGGCCATGTCCGCATAGCGCTCTGGGTTCAGTTCCTTATATTTTTCTTCAAAACGTTTGGGATATTTGCCCCCATAGTGAATGCGGCGCTTGTGCTCAGCCATGCCATCCTCTCCTTTACGTGCAACAGTATAACAAATGCAGTCACCGCCGTAAAGCGCAAAAAGGTATTCCGCTTGAATAATCCTCTGCGAAAGGCTATAATAATCGTTATACAAAATCTATGGAACATGCCGGCCGACATGGAACTCGTTTGCCGAATTCCAGAAGGGGAGAAAAGTAATGGAATGTCTGATTCTGAATAAATCCAATTGTAAAAACTGTTATAAATGCGTGCGTCACTGTCCGGTAAAATCCATTCGGGTTTCCGGCGGTCAGGCCCATATCATACAAAGTGAATGCATTCTCTGCGGCCGTTGCTTTGTGGTCTGCCAGCAGAGAGCCAAGCAAATTGTGGACGAGACCGAAAAGGTTCGGGTTCTGCTGCAGAGCGGTGCGCCTGTGGTGGCCAGTCTGGCACCTTCCTTTGTTGCCAATTATCCCGGTGTGGGCATTGAAGGCATGAGGGAGGCTTTGAAGCAGCTGGGCTTTGCGGATGTTGAAGAAACTGCCCTGGGGGCCGCCATGGTGAAAACCGAATATGAAAACATGACGGAACAGCATCAGCAGAAGGTTATTATCTCCTCCTGCTGTCATTCCGTAAACCTGCTGATTCAAATGCATTTTCCTGACCTCATGTGCTATTTGGCTCCGGTTATGAGCCCCATGCAGGCCCATTGCCAGGATATCCGCCGCCGTATCCCCGGCGCTAAAACCGTATTCATCGGCCCCTGCATCGCCAAAAAGGACGAGGCCCAGAACTATGGCGGGCTGGTAGATGCCGTTCTCACCTTTGACGAGCTCAGCGATTGGCTCCGTAAGGAGCGGATTACACCCCGGGCAACGGCTGACACGGAGCAGACAAAAAAGGGCCTGACCCGTATTTTCCCCACGGCCGGCGGTATTCTGCGTACCATGACCAAACGCAATCCGGACTATGTCTATCTGGCGGTAGACGGCATAGAAAATGTCATGGCCGCCCTGCGGGATATTCGCAGCGGTAATTTGTCCGACTGCTTCCTGGAAATGAACGCTTGCGCCGGCGGCTGCGTAGGTGGTCCGGTTATGGAGAAGCATCGCAGCAGCCCGGTAAAGAACGGAATTGCCCTGCAGCGCTACAGCGGTGAACGGGATTTTGAGGTTCAGCAGCCGGATTCGACAGCCCTTGTTAAGGTCTTCCGCCGCATTGACCGCCACGCCTCCTACCCCTCGGAGGATGAAATCCGCGAAACCCTGCATAAGATGGGCAAACAGTATCCTTCGGATGAACTCAACTGCGGCTCCTGCGGCTATGAGACCTGCCGGGATAAGGCCGTAGCCATTTTGCAGGGCAAGGCGGAAATTGCCATGTGCATGCCCTTCCTGAAGGAAAGGGCGGAGAGCCTGTCGGATGCCATCTCCAACAGCACCCCGGATGCCATTTTGGTCCTCAATGAGGATTTGGAGGTCCAGCAGGCCAATCCGGCTGCGGTGCGCCTGCTGAATCTGCGTTCCGACAAGGATATCCTGGGGGACAACGTGGTGAATGTTCTGGACCCCCTGGATTTCATCGAGGTTCTCACCAGTGCGGCCCAGGTAAGGGACAAGCGGGAATATCTGGCGGAGTACGGCCGTTACGTGGATAAGACCATTGTGTATAACCGGGGCCATCATCTGCTGCTGTGCCTCATGAGGGATGTGACCGAGGCGGAGCAGGAGAGGGAGCGCCGGGAGGACCTGCGCCGGGCCACCGTGGAAACCGCTGACCGCGTGGTAGAGAAGCAGATGCGCATTGTACAGGATATTGCCTCCCTGCTGGGTGAAACTGCGGCGGAGACCAAAATTGCCCTGACCCGTTTGAAGGAGTCTATCGAACATGAATAATCTCTGTACCGATATCGGGTGGAAAAGCATCAACCACGAAGGGGAACAGCTTTGCGGTGACCATGTGGACATCGTCTATCAGGAGGATGGCTCTGCTGTTGTGGTTCTGGCAGATGGTCTGGGCAGCGGCGTGCGTGCCAGCATTCTGTCTACCCTCACCAGCAAAATCATTTCCACCATGCTGGCGGAAGGCCTGAAGCTGGAGGACTGCGTTTCCGCCATAGCCGAGGCTCTTCCCGTGCTGAAGGATAAGGGCGTTGCCTATTCCACCTTTACCATTCTCCATATCATACAAAATGAGACGGTAGAAATCATTCAGTATGAAAACCCTCCGGTTATTTTCTTCCGGGGCGGCAGTGTTTACCACTATCCTACTCAGGAACTGGAAATCGGCGGCAAAAAGCTGCTGAAGAGTGAAATTCGCCTGCGGGAGCGGGACTGCATCATCACCATGAGCGATGGCTGCCCCTATGCCAGCAGTGGATTGAGCTATCGCCAATCCTGGGGAATCAAGGAAATCGGCGATTTCATGAAGGGCATTCTGGTGGGGGATTATACGGCAAAGGCCCTGGCTCAGATACTGGTAGACCAATGCTATAAGGAATACGGCGGGCATCCCTTGGATGATGCCACCGCCTGTATCATAAAGGTCCGCCGCCGTGAGCCACTGAATGTTCTGTTTGGCCCTCCCAAAAACCGGGATGATGTAAGCCGCATGCTGTCCCTTTTCTTCGGCAAGGAGGGCCGCCACGTTATCTGCGGCGGAACCACGGCCTCCATTGCTGCCGCCTATCTGGGCAAGCCGGTTAAGCCGGGACCTTCGGTGCCGGACAGTGATGTGCCGCCCACCTCCGAAATTGAAGGGGTGGATTTGGTCACGGAGGGTGTACTGACCCTGAACCGTGTGGTATCCTACGCCAAGGATGCTCTGGGCTCCAACGAACTCTACGAAATCTGGGGCTACCGTCGGGATGGTGCCTCCCTGCTGAGCCGGGAGCTTTTTGAACGGGCTACAGACATTCACTTTTATGTGGGACGGGCCAGCAATCCGGCCCATGTGACCGATGAACCGGAAACCTACAAGGTTAAGGTCAATCTGGTAGACCTTCTGTCGGATTGCCTGGTCAAAATGGGTAAACGAATTAAGGTCAGTTATTTTTGAACCAAACAGGAGATATAGTATGAAAGCTTATCAGCTGAAAATAACCATCAAGGATTCTCATCCCCCCATCTGGCGGCGTGTTATGGTGCCGGCCGGAATCAGCTTTAATCAGCTGGCTCTCATTCTCAATGAGACCATGGGCTGGAGTGGGGGCCATATGAACTGTTTTGAATTTGCCTCCTTGGGTGTGGAATTCATGGACTTGGAGGAGACGTTTGAGGATGACTTCAGTGTGTTTCAGGATGCTTCGGCAGAGATTATTGACACCTATGTGGAACAGGTTAAGTCCTTTACCTATACCTATGACTTTGGGGATGACTGGCGGCATCAGGTGGCAGTGGAACAGATTCTGACGGACTATCCTCTAAACTACCCGCAGGTAGTCAAATACAAGGGTGATGTCCTCTATGAAGACTGCGGCGGAATCTACGGGATGTACGAGCTGCTGGATATCTTAAAGAATAAAAAGCACCCTCAATATGGGCCCATGGCAGCATTTGCGGAGGACGCTGTCAGATACTTTGATATGGAGGCTGTCAATGAAGACCTGAGCAGCCTCTGCTGTGTAGGTGATGTTCGTCCTCCCATGTCCATGGAAGAGATATATGAAGCCTATTGGGCTGGAGAGCCCCTCTACACCATCCAAGAAACGGGGACGGGACGGATGTCCGGCGGGCAAAAGTCCGGGGAGGTTATTCCTTTTCCGGGAGTAAGCCCCGCATCGATGGCTCAGCAGGAGGACGGCTTGAGTGAAGATATGGAAGACGCCATTGCTTTCGGTGAAAACATAACCCTGATTCAAGTGATTGAAATGCTGAAAGCCAAAACGGACATGACCGAACAGAAGATACTGGACATTCTGGAAATTGACGATGACCATTATGCTATGCTGCAGCAGCTGAAAAGCATCATGGACAGTCATAAGACCTGATACAAAAAAGAACCCTCTGCGAAAGATCGCAGAGGGTTCCGTGCTTTATGAAGAAAAACAACGAGGGGGAACAGCTCTGCGGTGACCATGTGGACATCGTCTATCAGGACGACGGTTCGGCCGTTGTTGCTCTGGCAGATGGTTTGGGCTACAGATATCCACTTCTATGTGGGACGGGCCAACAACCCGGCCCATGTGACCGATGAGCCTGCCTCCTATATGGCTACGGTCAATCTGGCGGATTTGC
>JAKSQI010000080.1 GCA_024404215.1 Oscillospiraceae bacterium | reverse complement strand
GTACTTTTACATTTGTAAGTATAAAATACCGAAACGCGTTTTTCACATGTATGAGCTGGAGCCCATCTCTGACCGTGTTGCTCGTGTCAGAGCCAAGTATCGTAACACTCAGCCCAAAATTGACATCAACCGCTATCGTTTGGTTACTGAGTTTTACATGAACAACCCTCAGCTGACCGGTCCCCTGAAGCGCGCCAAGAATCTGCGCAACCTCTTTGAAAACATGCCCGTTCTCATTAACGAGGATGAGATTATCGTAGGCTGGCAGGGCGCAAGCTACCGCAGCGCTGCCCTCTATCCCGAAACCAGCTTTGACTGGTTCATGGATGAGCTGCGCACCAACAATCTGCGCACCCGTACCGCTGACCCCTACCTGCTGGATGAGGAGGACGAAAAGTATCTGCTGGAGACCGGCACCTTCTGGGAAAAGAACCAGATGAGTAATCTGGTTGACGAGTACATGCCCAGATTCTACCGTGACAACATGGCCTTTAACGGTGTTGTCTGCTTCGGCCCCAAGCGTAACTGCCAGTCCCCTGTTGGTCACTTTGTTGCCAACTTCTGGAATGCTACTCAGAAGGGCTTTGGTGCCATTGCCCAGGAAGCCAGAGACAAGATGGCTGCCATTGAAGAAGAAGGCTTCTCCGGCGACTCCGCCAGCAAGTACAACTTCTACCGCTCCGTTGAAATCGTCAGCACCGGTATCATCCACTGGGCCAAGCGCTATGCTGCCGAGGCTCAGCGTCAGGCCGACGCATGCACCGACCCGGACCGTAAGGCCGAGCTGCTGGAGATGGCTGACACCCTGAACTGGATTATGGAGAATCCCTGCCGTAACTTCCACGATGCCGTACAGTGCATTTACCTGTATCAGCTGTCCATGTGCATGGACGGCCAGCAGCATGGTATCAGCTACGGCCGTGTTGACCAATATCTGGGCAAGTACTATGCGCAGGATATTGCCAACGGTACCATCACCCCGGAAAAGGCCCAGGAGATTATGGACCTCTTCTACCTCAAGGTCGCCGAGTGCAACAAGGTTTGGTCCGAAGGCGCTACCAAGTCTGGCCCGGGCTACACCAGCGGTCAGCTCATGACCATGGGCGGCGTTGACAAGGACGGTAACGATGCTTCCAATGCTGTTACCTTCATGATGCTGCAGTCTGCCGGTCGTCTGCTCCTGCACGATCCCCCGCAGGCTCTGCGTATTCATGAGAACACTCCTGATGACCTGTGGGAGGCTGCCATTGAAACCACCAAGCGCTGTGGCGGTGTACCCACCTTTGAAAGCGACACCGTTATTATCCCCGCAATGATGAAGCGCGGCGTTCCTTTGGAGCATGCCCGCAACTACTGCCTCCACGGCTGCGTTGAGCCCGGTATCGGCGGTTACGAATGGGCACAGCCCGGCGGCACCGGCACCGAGTCTTACTGTAACATCGTTAATGCCCTGCTGATTGCCATCAACAACGGCGTTAACCCCATGAAGAGCCCCTTCGCCGGCGATATGGAGCCTGCCCAGACTGGCCTTGCTACCGGCTACCTGTATGAAATGAACTCCATGGAAGAGGTCATGGATGCTTACAAGAAGCAGATTGACTACTTCATGAAGTGGCAGTGTGCCTGCATCAACGCTTGGGAATACATGGCCAGCTTCCACACTCCTCTGCCTATGGTTTCTGCCACCTTTGCCGGCTGCATGGAATCCGGTAAAGACGTTATGAATGGCGGCGCCATGTTCAACTCCACCGGTAACTCCTGTATCGGTATCGGTAATGTGGCTGACTCTCTCAATGTTATTGATTACCTCTGCTTCAAGACCAAGAAGGTTACCACCCGTGAGCTCTACGATGCCCTCATGAACAACTGGGAAGGCTACGAAGAGCTTCGTCAGTACATCAACGGTCAGGTTCCCCGTATGGGTAACGGCAATCCCGAGGCCGACAAGTACTACAACTTCACCGCCCAGACCTATGCCAACGCCATTAATACCCGTACCGGCCCCCGCGGTCGTTTCTCCGCCGGCTGCTATCCTGTAACCTGCAACGTCCTGTTTGGCTACATGACCTATGCCACTCCCGATGGCCGCAAGGCCGGCGAGCCTCTGGCAGACGGTATCTCCCCCGTACAGGGCATGGACAAGAACGGTCCTGTTTCCCTGCTGAACTCTGTCATGAACTTTGATCAGTCCGAGTACGGCAATGGTACCCTGATGAACATGAAGTTCCATCCCACAGCCCTGAAGGGTGCCGATGGTTTGATGAAGCTGCGTACCATCATGGAAACCTACTTTGAAAACGGCGGCATGGAACTTCAGCTGAACATCATCGGCTCCGATACCCTCCGCGATGCCCAGAAGAATCCTGAAAACTATAAGGATTTGGTTGTTCGTGTTGCCGGCTTCTCTGCTTACTTTGTTGAAGTATTTGAGGACTGCCAGAACGACTTAATCCGCAGAACCGAACTGGCTCTGTAAAGCGGTGAATGCCTGTGAGTGAAGAAAAGGTTCTTACTGCCAGGCTGTATGATATCCAGGGCTTTTCCGTACAGGATGGCCCTGGTATCCGCACTACAGCCTTTTTAAAGGGTTGCCCTCTGCGCTGCCCCTGGTGCCACAGCCCTGAATCTCAGGCCTACTATCCCCAGCTGAGCTACATTGACATGCGCTGCCAGGGTATTGATGCCTGTGATTCCCGCTGCATCAAAGCTTGCCCCAAGGACGCCGTTGAGTTGGGTGCCCAGCGTTTGGATGCCAAGACCGGCGAAATGCTGCAGACGGTTCACATCAAGCGTGACCTATGCGATAACTGCTTCAAATGCTCTGACGTCTGCCACCCCAACGCCCTCTACATGTGCGGCGATGAGTGGACAGTAGATGCTTTGGTAGAGCGCCTGCTGCAGGACCGCAAGTTCTTCAAGCGGGGCGGCGGAGTTACCATCTCCGGCGGCGAATGTCTAACCCAGCCTGCCTTTGTTTTGGAGGTTCTGAAACGTCTGAAGGCTGAGGGCATTAATACAGCCATTGATACCACCGGGTTCTGCAAATGGGAGGTTATCGAGAGCATTTTGCCCTACACCGATCTTTTCCTTTATGACTTGAAGCACATGGATAACGAAAAGCATAAGGCTGTTACTGCTGTGCCTAACGATATCATTCTGGAAAACTGCAAAAAGATTGCCGAGCACGGCGGAAAAATGCAGATTCGTATCCCCGTTATCCCTATGTTCAATCACGATGAGGAAAACATCCGCAAGACAGCTGAATTCTGCGCCACCCTGGGTGATGCTGTAACCGTAATTCAGCTTCTGCCCTATCACAATTTGGGTGTAACCAAATACCTTCGCATCAGCGATAAGCCCGTAATGGAGGCTACTCCTCCTTCCGATGCTTACATGGAAAAACTGAAGGCCATTATGGAAGAATACAATCTTCCGGTTACCATTCACTGATTCTTAGCCTCCGCTGCCCTGCAGCGGAGGTTTTTTATCTGCAGCCCTTTTCTTATTCGCATCCTTATGATATTATACAGCATATAACATTATAGATTTTAGGAGGATGCCTCATGAAAACAAGATTGAAGCTGAGTTGTATTGGCTTATATTCCTTCCCCTGGGGCAGCCGATACCAGTTTCTGAACCCACTGAAAAAAAGAGGCATCTCCCACGGGGATGTTATTGATATGACCCGGGGCAATCTTCCTGGTTTTGACGTTCGGGAGTTCTATGTTCAGATGGTTGCAGATTTAAAAAAAGAAGGGTATTGACAAACAAGCAGAGCCTCTTGTAGAAAAGCCTACTAATCGCTATAATGAAGACAACACAAAACCAGAAAGGATGACCTACCATGGCCTGGATGCAAGTTGAGTTTTACTCCAACATTCTTCAGCGTACGGTTCCCCTGCAGATTCTCCTTCCGGCCGATTATGCCGACCCGAAAGCCAACAAGAAATGGAAAACCCTCTACCTTCTGCATGGCTTCTTTGGCAATTGCAGTGACTGGGTGCTGCTGGGGGATGCCCAGGGCGTCAGCAGTGATTATGACCTCTGCATCGTCATGCCCTCCGGCAATAATGATTTTTATGTCAATGCCCCTTACGGCGTCCGCAATTCCGCTAAATTCATTTCCGAGGAATTGGTAGATTTTACCCGCCGCCTGCTCCCCCTGTCGGACAAGCGAGAGGATACTTTAATTGGCGGTCTGTCCATGGGCGGCTTTGGAACCCTTTATAACGCCCTGACCTACAGTGAGGTTTTCGGCCACGGTATTGCCTTGTCCTCTGCCCTGGTGCTGGAGAAGGAGTCCTTGGAAGCCTTGCCCGACGAGCCCAACTTCATGGGCGTTTGCAAGGGGTATTACCGGGAGGTTTTCGGTGAAGACCTGGCCCTCCTGCCGGATAGTGACCTGCATCCCCGGGTGGCTGCGGAAAGGCTGCTGGCCGCAGGTAAACCCATTCCGGACCTCTACATCGCCTGCGGTGTCAACGATATGCTGAAATATCCCAATCGTAAGCTTAGTCAGGCCCTTTCTGCCATGGGAATTGCCCATATTTACGAAGAAGGACCGGGAACCCACGAATGGAGCTTCTGGAAGCCTTACCTGCGCAAGGGTCTGGACCACGCATTAGGCGGGCCGATTCCCGCCGACCCCAACCCGTTCTGGGTTGATGCTGAGGAAGGGAGTGCTGAATAATGGCCTTTATTCAATTGAACATGACATCCCGCTGCCTGCACCGCACCATTCCCATTAACGCCTATATTCCCTGTGACCCCATTCTCATGCCCGGCATGGAGCCACCGACAGGGCCCTGGAAAACCATGTACCTGCTCCACGGCTATACCGGCAGCTGCTTTGAGTGGCCGGAGTGCGTTAACCTGAACGAGCTTAGCAAGCAATACAACCTGGCCATCATCCTGCCGGACGGCGAGAATCATTTTTATGTCGATGCCAAGCGCCGCAACGACCTGTACGGCGAATTCATTGGCAGAGAGCTGGTGGATTTCACCCGCATGGTTTTCCCTCTCAGTCACGAACGGGATGACACTATTCTTGCAGGTGTATCTATGGGCGGCTATGGCGCCCTCCGCAACGGCTTCAAGTATAACGAGGTCTTCGGCCACATCATCGCCTGCAGCCCTGCCATCATCATTGATGACATTAACCCCAGCACCAAAATTGCCACCTGCACCGGCACCACCACCAACGATTTCTATCGCAGCGTATTCGGCCCTCTAGAGGGCATGGAGGAAACCGACCTGTCCCCCAAGTGGCTGGCTGCCCAGATGGTAAAGGAAGGCAAACGCTTCCCGGATATCTTTTGGGGATGCGGCTGGAACGACCTGTTAGTTGAGCCCAGCCGCACTTTGGATAAGGCTTTGACAGACCTAAAGGTTCCTCATGAGTATAAAGAATACCCTGGTACCCATGATTACACCGTGTTCCCTATCACTCTATATGACGGCCTCAACCGCTTGTTGGAAAAGCTCCCGGACCCCCCCAATCCCTTTTGGATTGACGGATAAAACACGGCCGCCATCTCAAGTCAGATGGCGGCCGTGTTATGTGGCACATTTATAGTTCAATGGTAAAGCTGACTTCCGGCTCTGTTCCTTTCAGCAGTCCAGTCATGTAGATAGGCAGATAGAGAATATCGCCCTCTCTCTTCAGATTAAAGCGTGATAGCACAACAGCTCTTTTAACCCGGTAGACCTCATTTTTCATTAGATGGTCCAGCGCCGTATGCTTTTGGTAATCCTTGCCGGATTTGACCTCCAAGGGCAAAACTCCGCCGAAATCCTCAATCAAGAAGTCAATCTCACCGATTTTTGTGGATTTAAAGTAATAGGCCGGTATTTCCGCCGCTGTCAACTCCTGGGCAACAAAGTTTTCAAACAAAGCGCCGTTATTCAGCTCCGCATTCTCACCGGCTCCCAGCAGTGCCTGCCGAGCCTCAGGCGGGTAATGAGAAACCAGTAGCCCTACATCACTGTCAAAAAGCTTAAAACGGTTGGTAGAGCGGGAAAGCTCCAAGGGGCTTTCAACGGCCTCAGCCTGAAAGATTGGAATAGACACACCGGCATCCTTCAGCCAGAGGAAGCTTTGCTCATAACGGTCAAACTTCAATTCCTTATTCAGATAGGTGAATACAAAGCGAAGATCCTGCTTTCTCAGCTGGGCCGGGATGGAATCGTAGATAGCCAAAATCCGCAGCCGTCTGTCCGCCGCTTCGTATTTGATAAAATCGGCTTTATATTGATTTACAATATTCTGCTGTTCAGCTTTAAGCTCAAGCAAATTATGTTTGTCAATAAAGACACGAACCACAGCAGGCATTCCGCCGGATACTAAATAATAATAGAAGACCCTCATCATTTTCTGATGAATGATTTCATCCACCGGCTTTTCTTCCTTCAAGCACTCTCTCACATAAGCCCATTGCTGTTCGGTAATACCCAAATTCAGCGAAAACTCATACAAATCCATGGGATACATCTGCCATTGTTCCGCATAGCCCACTGGCATGGAACGAATGCCCTCAAGCTCCACACCCAGGTTAGAGCCGCTCAGGATATACCGGAATCTCCCTTCATCCACAAGGAACTTAATCTTTGTTACGATTTCAGGGTAACGCTGGACCTCATCCAAAAAGATGATGCCTTCTTTTTCCGGAAGGGCCTTGTCAGAATACATGGCCAGCCGAGCCGAGAGCTCAGTTACATCCGCAATGCTGCGAATAGCCTTTACTACATCTTCCCTCTCCAGAAGGTTAATCTCAAAATAAGGGACCTGATTCTGCTCCAGCATTTTACGGATAAGATACGTCTTACCCACCTGCCGGGCCCCATAAATCAGCAAAGCCTTTCGGCTGTTGTCCAGCCATTTTTGAATTCTTTCCTCATATTTTCGGAACATAAAAGAGCCCTCCCTTCTTGGATTAATTGAAATTCTAGCACAACATCATCTCAAAATCAATAAAACGGGGCAAAATGCCCCGTTTTTATATGATACTTCGGGGCAAAACGCCCCGTTTTAATTACACATAGACGAGCCTAACAAGCTTCCGGGCAACATGGGATTGAACCTTTCCGCACTTAGAGCACCCCACCGGTTCCGTACAGCTATTGGGCTTCGATTTGTGTGGCAACCTTACCCACATATACAGCCTTCATGATTTCTGTTCGTCAGGCCAGTGA